>CAWKZI010000483.1:0-2503 GCA_963854365.1 Gammaproteobacteria bacterium | reverse complement strand
ATTCAGAATGTTGCAATCGGATTAAGCGGAGAACCAGTTCCGCCACCCACTCTAAGCGGAGCCGTGGTGAATAGAAATTCCCATCGATTGTGATCTGCCGCAACTTCCGCTACAGCCTCTAAATCAAGGTTATCGAATATTGGCGTGCCAAGAGCAACTAGGAATAGTGCGTGAGTTGGCGAATTAAAATCCGCCATACCTGGAGGTTGAACATCCAAAGCGGCATCACTGCCAATAATCGAAATATCTCTATCTTTAAACCATTGTACTGCTGAGGCATGCATCCCTGCAGAACTAGTAGCTAAATTCCAGGCCCCGAGAGCTTCCCGTCTAGCCCAGCGACCGGTTCGTATTAAAACAACATCAGCAGAGCCAATTGTGATTCCTGTTTCTTCTTCCCAGGCATCAAACCAATCAGAGGTGAAAGGAGTTTCCAATTCTATCCAGTCAACATTTTTTAGCCGCGGCATATCTATCAAAACACCACGAGCAAAAATACCATCTTTGAACGAGGTAATAGCATTTTTTGCACAGCCAGTTTGAGTTACTTCATTCTCGGAAAAACCGTTGTACATTTTTCCATCGTGAAAGCGATGGCAGAGAGCATCTAAATGAGAGTGGGCATAGCCATGATAGGTAACACCGTAATGATCACCAGACCAAGGTCCTGGACTACTGCCCACTGAGGTCATGCGATGATCAAAGGGATTGCCATTATCGGCCGCTTCTTCTTGCAACACTTCGTGGGCCATGGATACGGAAATCCCACTACTTACGAGTTTTGCAGCGGCAACCCGGGACTTGGGCGTGATAAGATTTAGGGTTCCCATTTGGTCATCGTTACCCCAACGGCCCCAATTGGAAAGGCTCCCCATGAGGTCGTTTACATCCTTTGCAGTGATTCCTTGGGCACTAATCAAATTGGTTAATGACAATAGTGTCGTAACTGTTATTGCGAGTAGCGATCTTATTAGTAACTTCACTTTCATTTTTTTATTCCTTATCTTGTTATTTGCTTATTTAACCGCTCTTCCACAATAGTATGTATAGCAGGGCAATGGAACCATCCTCGCGCAAGGAGGTGTCTCCCGGGGGTGGGTGTGCTGACTGGGTGGGAAGTATTTAGTCTATTAGATGGTGCCCGGAGCCGGAATCAACTAACTCCTATTCTAAGGCTCTACAGACCAATATAGCAATCTGTTGTACCGCTGGTTGTGCCAACAAGTCTTCGATACCCCCCCCCTGAAACGCATTGAAGTGGCCCTGATATATAGGACCGGGGTGGCCTTTTCGCCTCTCTTAATCATTGTTGTACCACCCTCCATATACTAAAGTCGGATTTGGAAAAAAATTAGACTAGTGTTGGATAATTCAACGCTTTTAGGGTAAAACCATGAAATAAGTCGCAGAGAATAGTAATTACTTTCCTACGATTTTAATACTTAATAGATTTTAGGAGTTTTGCGTTATGAAATATATAAGTTCGTTAGTTTTTTTAGTTTCAGTTACATTTTCTTCCTTAGTATTTTCCCAAGTAGGAATAAAATACGATATTAATGCTAGCAACCCTTTAGGTGTTGTGGCCGCGATGGATAAATTCTATGCTTCATCTACAGGACAGGCTGGATCAGGCTCGGTCACCTTGTACCAGTATGTGGCAAATGGCGATAACCCAGCGACCCATGCGCTTCTTGTGAGCTTTTCAGATTTTGAGGACATGCAATCAACTTTTGCAAGAAATGCTTTGTCACAGGATTGGGCTACTTTTTTGGTAGAACTAAACTCGGCAGCTGAACAAGTTAGCTCAGTTATGTTTAGATCTACAGGTCTCAATGGCGGTGATCCTTCTAAAGTGACTTCGGCCAATACAGCCAATTACTGGACATACATCAGCGTTTCTAATCCGTCAACTTATGCCTCAGCATGGCAGGCATTGATAGCGCAGAATGCGGATGTTGATTTTACTAGCGGGCTTACCGAAATTTTGGCGCATGGTAAGAGTGATATTACTCATGTCATAACTCAGCAAGCTAATGACTTGCCTACCCTGTTGGGAACTCCGAATAGTGATTTGAACGGATGGGGAGATTTTGTAAGTTCTGTATTGGGAACTAGAACAGTCATTACTAGAGATGTACTGACCAGGCTAATGAATTGGACTAATGCTAATTAGCATCTACTAATAAATTAAGTATTAGAGCCGCCTAGAATAAATTATCCTAGGTGGCTCTAATTTTATTAATCATTGCAATGAAGCGTCACCCCACCCTAGTGTGTGCACCCCGATAAGTCAGAATGGTTCCATTGCACCCCTATACATACTATTGTGGACGAATGACTCGCTAACCAGACAATAAGAAGAAACCATGCAAGATTTCGTCAACTACAGAACTAGTACCGATTTAGAGGCCTCTAGAGTCTACAGTGCCAGCTGGTCACCGGACATCCCCAGCTCAATCTTTGGGATTCTTCTAGGTGTTGCTGCTTGTCATTGACCCACATC
>CAWKZI010000482.1:0-2507 GCA_963854365.1 Gammaproteobacteria bacterium | reverse complement strand
AGCAAGTAGCGCAACTTCTTTAAGTCGACGGGAGCTTCTCACTTCTCTAGCTGTCCTACCCGTCGGGGTTGGCGCGGGACTTCTGTCCAGCAATGTTTTTTCTGCAGATGCTGGAGTGTTAGCAAACGTAAAAGCATTAACTTTTGATGTGTTTGGAACCGTCGTTGATTGGCGCTCTTCAATAATTAGAGAAGGCCAACTTCTTTCAGCGGCTAAAGGGTTCGATGTTGATTGGGCAGAATTTGCTGATCGCTGGCGTTCAGGGTACGGCCCTGCTATGAATAAAGTTCGGACCGGCGAGCTACCTTGGACAAAAATCGATGACCTGCATCGGCTAATTTTGGATGAACTGGTAGTTGAGTTCGGTATCAATGGATTGAGTGAGGCCGAGATGGATCATTTCAATAAGGCCTGGCATAGGCTTTCCCCATGGCCAGATACAGTTGCTGGCCTTAACCGCTTGAAAACTAAATTCGTGATCACCACTCTTTCGAATGGGAATGTATCCCTTCTCACCAATATGGCTAAAAATGCTGGCATGCCTTGGGATGCAGTACTGTCAGCTGAGTTGTCTGGGCATTATAAACCTGATCCAGAGGCTTACCTGAAAGCCGCTGATCTCTTAAGCCTGAGACCTGACCAAGTTATGATGGTTGCAGCACATCCTGGAGATTTGCGTGCAGCTGCGCGTACAGGGCTGCGAACAGCCTATGTGATTCGGCCTTTAGAGCGCGGCCCTGGCCGACCGGTAAATCTGAATCCAGATGGTGAATTTGATTTTACCGCCACAGATTTTCTCGATTTGGCTCGTCAATTAGGTGCCTAATTTTGTCTGAAATTAAATTGGACGATAGCATTAAAGAAGAGCTGGTCGAAAATATTAAAAAATACTTCGATAAGGAATTACAGCAGAAGTTAGGAAGTTTTGATGCGCAGTTTCTGCTTGAATTTTTTTCAGCACAAATGGGATGTTACTATTATAATCAAGGACTAGCTGATGGTCTGAAGATATTCGAAAATAAAATGGAAGATGTGGCAGAAGGTTTGTTTGAGCTAGAGAAAGCACCAGCCACTTCTAAGTGAAACTTAGCCAGCAGGTTATTATAGTTGGTTATTTCCTTTCCTTTCCTTTCTTTCTATAATGGAAATCGTATAAAAATTCACCACCATTCCTCTGCTGCGATTCGTAAGTTATGTCGCGGCGTACTTTTTAATCAGCAGATTATAATAATCAAGTTAATACAGCTTCTTCCGGTTTTTCCAGAAATGCCTCCCTCCTAACAAAGTTCTTGGAATATTCGTTTGGGGCCCTTTTTTATTTCTTTTCTCATACCACAATTGAATATATCAATACCGAGAGGCCTTTAGAAATATATAGCCTTCTTTTACATGAAATGAGAGAAGAGCTAGGCTGGGGAAAACCAGCTGCTGTTGACTAATCTTCTAATCCATGGGAAATTTTGGACACCATTCTATAGAGAAATGCCTGGAGTATTACTTAAATGTCATATCAACCTCATCTACAAAGAACCCTGTTAATTGTGATTTTTGTGATTGGGTTTATTACTTGTTCAGAAGATCTAACCAGCAACAATATGCCGAACACAACCAACGAAGGAACCGACGTGCCTGCTACCAGTCAATTGCGATCTGAAACGAATCCATTCTTTGCCGAAAGTCCACTTTATTTGAATTACCCACAGTTTGATCGCGTTGAGAATCATCATTATTTGCCGGCATTCGAGAAGGGTATGGCAGAACAAATGGCAGAAATAGACGCTATTGTCGCGCAAGCAGAGGAGCCGAGCTTCGAAAATACAATTTTGGCTATGGAAGTTTCAGGTCAGTTACTAAACCGAGTTGCTACTGTTTTTTATAGTTTGTCTGGCGCGCATACTAATGATGATATTCGTGCTCTAGAACAACAACTCGCCCCTGCACTAGCTGCTCACGATGATGCTATCGTATTGAATCGAGAATTGTACGCGAAAATTAAAGCCCTTTATGGCAATAGGCGAAATCTCCAACTTGATGATGAATCTTCTAGGTTGCTGGAAAAGTATTCGGTGGACTTTATTCGAGCAGGAGCCGCTCTCACAATTGAACAACAAAAACGGATGAAAAGTATTAACGCGCAAATAGCAGTCCTGGAAACTGAATTCAGTCAAAATGTTTTAAGCGAAGTAAACGACCTAGCTATCGTCGTTGATAGTCGTGAAGAGTTAATTGGGCTCAATGAGGCCTTAATTGCCGCATCGGAGCAAGAGGCGAAATCAAGAGAATTGCCAGAAAAATTTGTGATTCCATTGTTGAATACAAGCAGCCAACCTTCCCTAGCAAATTTGCAAAATAGAGCACTTAGGGAACGTATTCATACGACCTCCTTATCTCGAGGTAGTAGAGGTGGTGAGTTTGATAATCGAGAAACGCTAACGAGTGTTTTGCGGTTGAGAGCAGAGCGAGCCCAACTCCTGGGGTATGAAAATCATTCAGAATACATATTGGAA
>CAWKZI010000481.1:0-2523 GCA_963854365.1 Gammaproteobacteria bacterium | reverse complement strand
GTCGATTAAAGGATCAAACTGCCAGCTTAGGTCTCCGGTTTGCGCATCCAAAGCGATAATTACGTTGCCTGCAGCACATACGTATAATAGCTCTCCAACTTGGAGCGGTGTTGCTTTAAAAGGCCCACCGATCCCAGTCCTATAAACCCATGCGACTTCAAGGTCCTCTACATTATCCCGATTAATCTGATCTAGTGGAGAATAACGACTCCCACCTAATGTGTTCCCATAACTGGGCCAATCTGTAGCAGTGTTTACTGTATTAATTCCACTTCGCGGCGCCAGAGGATTAACGTCGTAGCCGAGGCCGTCATAAAAAACAATAAAAGTTATTGCTACTGTCAAAACAGCAGCTGACTTACTTATCGTCGAAGCAAATAATGGTGGAGGATTCCCATGGTAAACCGCATTGCGATACCAGGGCAGGAGAAACCACAAACCAATTGCAGCCAAGGGCAAGATACGTGGAGCCAAGGCCCACAAGTTTGTGCCTGATTCCATAAAAGACCAGGCCACAGTTGCTATCATCAAACCACCATAAATCTTCGATGCCAGCGGGTCGGAGACCCAGATTCGTTTGGCACTTGCGACTATTAGAATTCCAGCCAAGAGGTAATAAAACGATCCCCCTAAAGTAATTAGCTGAACTCCGCCAAGTATTAGTGGCGTGGCAAAAACAAAAAGGAATATGGGAAAAATTCGAGGTGATCTGGGGCTGGAATCGGTATTCATCATTTAGCCTTGTTCTGAGTTCTAATTACTGTAGTTTTGGTGAAATTTTTTCCTAGGGGCGTGTCCTAGAACTGTTTTCCTGCGTTTATTTTCGTAGGGCAATTTCCCTAGAAATATAGGAACTTGAAGGCCGCTCAATACCCACAGATCCTGTATCGACTATATCCCAGAAATTGTAGACTGGCTATGCCTCTCCGGCCCGGTTAGAAGCTACCAGATAGCAGGAATCAAGCGCCATTTAACTTGCTGGGAATAGTCGCTGTAACCCACTAAATCCCGCTGCAAAACTTCTTCCTCCATAATAGAACGAACCATTAAGGCGATCGATATAATAATTACCGGCAACAAACCCCACCAGGAGCCCAAAGCAATAGGAGTGGTCGTATACATTAGTATTGCACCGCTATACATGGGATGGCGCACATGAGCATAGGGTCCTGTAGCGACCACAAACTGATCTGTCTCTACTTTAATTATGCGACCGGCGAAACTATTCTCTTTAAATACTAAAAGTATAAGAATATAGCCGCACAGTGATATCAAATCCGCCAGAAGTACTAGCCAGACTGGGATGTCAGACCAGTTAAAGCGCTTATCGAAGCCGGAAATCATATAAATTGCAATTACTGAGATACCTATTGCCAGAACTAACCATTTTTGTTTAGATTCTTTTTCCCGAATATTTAGCCGCCGCTCAATCAGTGCGGGGTCGTGCTGCATGAAGTACACAAACCCGAGCAAAACCAATATTAATAGCAAAGAAAAATATAAATAGACCTGCCAAAAATTATTGGTACCGGCAGGTAATAAGATTAGCAACCAGATTACGACTGGTGAGAACGCCAATCGCAGAATTACACGAGTAAGTAATGGGTTCATTATTGAAGCCTCTCGATTACTGAAATCTTTAAAAAAATCAACCTATCTGACATCTAACGCTTGCGCTCCTTGTTTCTTTGTTCTTGCTTGAAATTTAGTTTTTCTCCCCTGCGTTGCTCAATTGTTAGCCTCATAGGCTGACCGATATGTTCTTCTCCGCGCTGCTTGGCAAGTTCTATCTGCCGCTCTCGTTCAGCATAGCGTCCAACTTGTTCTTCAGTATGATTATTAAAACAGTGGTGGCAACTTATCCCTTTTTGATAGTGCTCTCTAAGTTTGTCCTGCTCTGTTATTGGCATGCGGCAAGCATGACATTGGTCGTAATGTCCTTTCTCAAGATCATGATCAACCGTAACTCTGTTATCAAAAACGAAGCACTCACCCTGCCATTTGCTTTGTCGTCGAGGAACTACTTCCAGATATCTTAGAATGCCACCCTTTAGATGGTATACCTCGTCAAAACCCTGCTGTTTAAGATAAGCGGTAGATTTTTCACAACGTATTCCACCAGTGCAGAACATAGCTACTTTCTTATGCTTAGCAGGATCAAGATTACCTTCAACGTAAGCAGGAAACTCTCTGAACGAATCGGTATTAGGATTGACCGCATCTTTGAAAGATCCAATCTCGATTTCATATTTGTTACGGGTATCCAATAACAAGACTTCGGGATCATTGAGCAAATCATTCCAATCCTTTGCGTCAACATAGGTGCCCACGATATCATTGGGGTCAATATCTTCAACCCCCATGGTTACAATTTCTTTCTTTAGTTTTACCTTACAGCGATAAAAAGGGTTTTTATCTACCCGAGATTCTTTTGTCTCAAGTCCTGAAAATCTTGAATCCTGTTGCAGCCAGCGAAGAACCGTTTCTACTCCTTCTCGAGAGCCCGCGATAGTGCCATTAATC
>CAWKZI010000480.1:0-2524 GCA_963854365.1 Gammaproteobacteria bacterium | reverse complement strand
ATGATTTATGAGGCAGATTTCCTAATGCTTCAACAGAATGGCACTGCAGGCAGAAAGTATAGATCTGCGATGGATAAACTAGCAGAAGCAGGAATCGAGCAGGAGCGCATCGATGCTTTTTTCCTGCGCCCTGTAGTATTGCCAGTATCAGAATTTTATTTTTCTTTGGCTGATGCTATTGCCGCACAAGATGCTGATGGTTATAAGATAAGCTTCGATGAAGACAAACAAGAAGCCGTGCACATGGGAACTTATGTCGCGTGGAGTGAATCGGTGCCCTATGCAGAACAACCTGAGTTACCGAAACTGGCTGCAAGTTTGGCAACAGAATTACGCAGCGTCGACGTAAAATTCACAATTTGGCAACGAGGGAATACCCGAACGCCTAGTGCGCAGCGGTCTAACCCAGATACTGTCCGTATCAGGCGTGACGCGCAAGATGCAATAAAAAATATGCAATTTCGACCACGTTTTGTAGATCGGCGGTGGAAGAGACTACGAGGTGTGACGATGAATTATCAATACCCGCCGCCGTTGTAGAGCGGAAAGGAATGAACAGGGCTGCAATTGGAATAGTGCGCGAGATCAAAGGCACACTCATCGTAGTGGTGGCGCTGTTTTCCTGACAAAGCATTTAAGAATTAATGAAGTTCAAAAATACTTCGAAAATCGCCGTGCCCTGACTGACCTCTAGGTGTCAGTTAATCAAATATTCTACGATCCACAAATCGTTAGATTCTTTCACAAGTCGCCTATTGGTTGAACAAACAAGGCATCAAGCTACTGAGTCTTAGTCGTGGCTTGAATGCCTTGAAAGAAGCAAAAAATTAATCAACCCGATTGCCTTCATCACGTGCGCTGAGTCCCAATTTTCGCTAAAATACAGTCCCCTCAATCACTGACTTTGAGTTCCTTGGCCCGTTGAAAACTGAATTTCTTGGCAATACTCTCTCTGGCCCCTTCACCATTCCATCTGGGATCGTTACTTGCTCTGCAAATATTATACAACGCGTATTTGATACCATGCCGGAAGTAGGTTTACTTACCACAAAGAGCATTGGTCCGGAACCTCGTTTAGGGTATCGGGAACCCATTCTGACTCAATATGAGCCGGGCAGTTTTACCAATGCTGTTGGCCTAACTAACCCTGGTGCTGAGCGCTCGGCAGAATTGATGTCGCAACTACGAATTCCTGAGGATCGATTCTTATTGATTTCGATTTTCGGAGGCAGTGTTGAAGAGTATGTTGAAGTAGCAAAGATAATGGCACCCCACGCTGATGGTCTAGAACTAAATCTCTCCTGCCCCCATGCCAAGGGCTACGGTATGGCAATGGGTCAGGATCCGATCTTAGTAAAAGAAATTGTAGCAGCGGTTAAAGCAGCAGTTGATGTCCCAGTTATACCTAAACTCACACCTAATGTATCTAACGTATACGAAATAGCGTTAGCTGCAGTTGAGGGTGGTGCTGATGCGATTTGTGCAATCAATACCATAGGACCGGATTGTTATAGCAGCCACGGTCATCCAATTTTGAGCAACGAGAAAGGTGGCGTGTCGGGAAAAGCAACTCTGCACACCGCATTGCGCTTAGTTAAAGAAATTCGTGCCGTTGTTGATGTGCCGATTATCGCCTGCGGTGGAATAAGTAGCGCAGCCAATGTCAGAGAATTTCAGGAAGCTGGCTCAACGATTATTGGTATTGGTTCAGCTTTGATCGGTTTAAACACAGATGAAATCGCAAATTACTTTAAGATCTTGAGAAATGATTTATTAGCAGACACTGAGCAAGCAGAATCCTTGGTGCGTTATGACATAGATATGCAGTTTCGGCCTGTAAGCTTGGTGTCGAATGAGAGAATCACCGATGACATTTGCATTCTTACTTTTGATCGCAAAATTGAAGTAAAGGCCGGTCAGTTTATATTTCTATGGATTCCAGGTTTAGGTGAAAAACCATTCTCTGCCCTCACCGACGATCCTTTCTCCTTGGTTGTCATTAATCTTGGGATTTTTACAGATGCTTTAATGACCCTTAAGCCAGGCACTGAGGCATTTGTGCGCGGCCCTCATGGTAATCCAGTTAGACCAGGCGTTGATGCGAAGATAATGGCAGTCGCTGGCGGGACTGGTTTGGCAGCGGTGTACCAAATCGCTAGAGACTTTGACAATGCTGAAGTCTTTATGGGTGCACGAACTGAAGAACGACTTTACTTCGTCGAAGAATGTGAGGCCTTGGGTAAATTACATATCGCCACCGATGATGGGAGTCATGGCTTTCACGGAGTTGTAACTGAATTACTACGAAGCCGTTTGGAAGAATTGAACGCTAAAGAACTCCAACAGTTAGTGTTCTACAATTGTGGACCGGGACCAATGGTACGAGCGGCAGCAGAGGTGCAGAAAGAGTTTTGCGACGATTCGCAAATTTTTAATGCCATCGACTACCTCACCAAGTGTGGTGTAGGCATCTGCGGCGCCTGCGATGCACCTGACGGCCGTCGACTCTGCGTTGATGGTCCTT
>CAWKZI010000479.1:0-2527 GCA_963854365.1 Gammaproteobacteria bacterium | reverse complement strand
CTGGCCACCAGTTTTGGGTTTGCCATAAGGCAGGCGCCAAACGCTCCAGATTGGACTCTGTTGCTGGGGCAACCTACGTTCAAATTAATCTCATTAAAGCCAGCTTCCTCGCCCAGACTTGCAGCTTCAGCTAATTCTTTTGGGTCACTGCCCCCGAGTTGAAGAGAGACCGGCTGTTCGCAGGAGCTATGTTGCAGCAAGTAATTTGCATCGCCATGGTGTAATGCGGCGCTCGTCACCATTTCTGTGTAAAGTAGCGCCTTCTTGGAAAACTGCCGCAAGAAAACCCTGTCGTGACGGTCGGTCCAATCCATCATGGGTGCAACTGAGAATCGATGGTTAATCATGGAAGAGGGTTTTATCTAATGCATGATTCTAAGTCAAGTTTCTGCAGCAGAGCTCTGACCAAAGCAAGGCTAGAAGGATTTAAAACGACCTGTCGTATAATCTCAGTTTGCCGATAACAAATGGTTATATAACTTCATAATTTGAGTTTATGGGAAGAGAATCCAATCTAGGCTTCATTGTAACTGTAAAAGTATATAAACGATGCTAGACCCTAACAATATTTCAAATTCAGCAATAAGAACAAGGATTGCTCCTTCGCCAACGGGTGACCCTCACGTCGGTACGGCATATATTGCCCTATTTAATCGATGCTTTGCGCATCAGCATGGGGGTCAATTCGTACTCAGGATCGAAGATACTGATAAGGTACGTAGTACTGCAAAATCAGAGAAGGACATTCTAGATTCATTACGTTGGTTGGGATTGCAATGGGATGAGGGGCCGGGATGTGAAGGTAGATTCGGCCCTTATCGTCAGAGTGAGCGCAGTCATATCTATAAGTCCCATATCGACCAGTTGTTGTCGAAGGGGTTTGCATTTCCGTGTTTTTGCACAGCAGATCGGCTTAATTCTTTGCGTAAAGAACAGATGGATCAAAAACAGCAAACGGGCTACGACGGCAATTGCCTTATTCTTAGTAAAGAAGAAGCAGAGTCCAAAATTACGGCTGGGGAAACTTATGTAATCCGGATGAAGATTCCCGCCGACGGGGAATGTGAATTCGAGGACAAGCTTCGGGGATCAGTTAATATTAGTTGGTCCCAAGTTGATATGCAGGTGCTAATAAAATCTGATGGTTTACCAACCTATCATTTTGCCAATGTGGTCGATGACCATTTAATGGAAATAAGTCATGTGATTCGAGGTGAAGAATGGATTAATTCAACTCCAAAACATTTGTTGTTGTATTCGTACTTCGATTGGGAAGCACCAGACTTTTATCATATGCCGCTATTGAGAAACCCCGACAAAAGTAAACTAAGCAAACGGAAAAATCCTACCAGTATTGGTTATTATCAAGCTATGGGGTATTTACCTGAGGCATTGGTTAACTATCTAGGCTTGATGGGATGGACTATGCCTTTAGGCGAGGAAAAATTTAGGCAGCAAGAAATGATTGAAAATTTTGATATCTCTAGGGTTTCATTAGGTGGGCCAATATTTGATATCGCAAAGCTCGACTGGCTGAATGGGAAGTACATTAGAGAAGATTTGGATGATGAGTCTTTTATAAAGCTGTTTTCTGAATGGGCTTTTAATGACGAAAAGCTTCGTCAAATTGTTCCTTTGATTAAACAAAGAGTTGAAAGATTTAGTGATGTTGCCAAAATCAGCAGCTTTTTCATAAGTGGCGAGTTAGATTTGAGTGCTACAGATTTTGCTCACAAGAATTTAGACACTGACACAGAGTTAAAAATCCTTCAGTACTCACTCTGGGAAATAGAAGTGCTTGCGGAATGGAACAGAGAATCGATTGAATCTTGTCTGCAAAACCTTGCTGCTTTGATGGATCTAAAAATTAGAGATTTTCTTGTTCCGTTGTTTGTATCGATAAGTGGTAATGCGGTTTCCACATCAGTGATTGAGTCCATTTTAATATTAAGACTAGATATCGTTCGAGCGCGAATACGACAAGGCATTTTGGTTCTAGGCGGCATTTCTAAAAAGCAAACCAAGCTATTAGAAAAAGAATATCGCAGCTTCAGGTAAATATTCCTATTAATGATTATCTTGATTGACAGTGTAAGTAGCTGTGCTTAGAATTCGCAATCCTTGTAATATCCAACTTTAGGGGCCTTAGCTCAGCTGGGAGAGCGCGACGCTGGCAGCGTTGAGGTCACCGGTTCGATCCCGGTAGGCTCCACCAATTTTCGCGGTCAAACAAAAAGCCTTGCGCGGTGACACTCAAGGCTTTTTGTTTGAATTTGAGTTGCTGATTCGGAGAATTAGGTTTCTGTCAAGGGTAGTCTCTCGGAGTGTAACCTTTATATAGTTGGCGTGGTCGCCCAATTCGATAATTCTCACTCAACATTTCGTGCCAATGTGCAATCCAACCAGGGGTTCTTCCCGTCGCGAAAATCACAGTGAATAAACTGGTAGGAATGCCGATTGCTTTAAGAATAATGCCGGAGTAAAAATCGACATTAGGGAAAAGTTTTCTTTCAATAAAATACTCATC
>CAWKZI010000478.1:0-2531 GCA_963854365.1 Gammaproteobacteria bacterium | reverse complement strand
TTAAATAGTATGTATACGGGTGCAATGGAACCATTCTGCCTTATCGGGGTGTGCCCCTAGGGTGAGGGTGCTGGCTGGGCGGCTACTAGGAAACAGGGGGTGATGAGCTACATGTCTAAGCTCAAGAGAGTAACGTTTCCCGACTGCATGTCGTATTGAATCTCAGCAAGGTATTCAGTTCTCACTATCCCGCCGAAGGCGTTTTGAGCATCAACAAAACCTTTTACTCTATGCGTACAATTACCGATGTACGTTAGGTCAACAAGGGAATCCTGTGAGTTGGGAAATACTGCACTAGCTGGGCTTCGTAAACCTCCCTTAACAAAATCTTGAACATATCGATACGATGTAAGTGAGTTCGTTAATGAGCCATTTAAAAGAAATCTAATACTTGCGCACTTTCAAATCGAGCATTAGTAGCAACAGAAAAGCAGAGCAGGGTTATTGTTATTAGTAGTTTTTTCAAAATAGCCTCGCCGCTTCATTATCAAGATTTGTTTTGCTCATAACCTGGACAGTAGTCCCACGATTCGGTGGGCAAATATTTTGTTAAAAGCTCATAAAGCTCAGGATGTTTTTGCGCGATATCCTCTCGCGTCGGAAATAAACCCTTAAAGGCTTCGCCTTTATTCATAATATAGCCTTCCACAGCTTGAGCCCAATATTCTCCTAGCGGCGAAGATGCGGGCATAGTCCCTTTCTCTCTCGCGTCATTTGCAAGTTTTGCAATTCTGTTATACCAGTAGACCTCATTTGTTTCCTCAAAGACTAAGTGATTGATAACATGACCTAGCTCATGTATCACGGGATTTCCTCCTGCTACCCAATTGCCGTTATAGCACTGCCAAGTTGCATTCCCTGTCATGTTTGCATCGGTCCTTCCTTGAGCAAAACCACCTACCTCTCCTGCCATGTCTGGTCCATATTCAGGTAACTCAGAGGCATTTTCTACGAATAACGACAGTCGCGCGTGGTTTCTCTGTAGTAGACCCCTCATTTCAGGCCTCGCAGAAGTCATATAAATATAAGCATCGCGTGCGGCAAGCAATGCTTCATCATCAACATTGTCCCCCGAAACAACTATTATGCCCCCGCCCGTTGTATATTTCGTATAGTACTCTAGACCTGCTGGGCTGGGTGCTGCAATAACCTTGCGCCCAGTATCAATGTATTCAAATTCCTTCCACTTTGAGACATGGGCCGACCACTCAAGCCCTTTATTAGCAAGTATGGTCGCTTTAGCATAAAGGGTTGCTTTGGAGTCTTTTTTCAGGAAAACATCGCAAAGCGCGCCCATATAAGTTTGGTATTTTTCCCAGGTAAGCGCTTCGTCGTCGGAGCCTTCGGGAATAAAGTCTTCAAATTTCGTTAGATACGCACTTCCGGCGTAGTCTAACGCTGCTGTATAGAACCAATGGGACACTGGCCCGTAGTTTGTTTTTATCGTAGGACTATCGCTAGGATTATCAATATAGGAAGTTTTTTCATCTTCTTCTATTTTTTCAAACATAGAAACTAACTTTGTAAAGTAAGCTTGAGGGCTAACTGGAACCGCATTTTCAGTTATGCTTGCGCAACTTCTCACGCTATAGGTAATCGCATCAAAGAGGTACTGGCCGGATTGAGCTAGCGGTTTTCTAAATTCGCTAAACTCCGCACTCAAGTTGTAGGTCATAGAATCTCCACCGCTAATCTTTAAATTATTAGTCGTATAGAGTGCAGTCGTGAGCTGCCCTTGAGTATCAAAATTAACTTCGAGAGAATCAGAGCAACCTGCGAGAGGGCGTAAAGCTTTTTCTTTGAAACCGGAAATCACCAAGGCTCCGCCGTCTAGTTTAAAATCAATTGAGAGCGCTTCCACTAATCCAGGAATGTTTGACGTCACGTAAGCACAACCCGAAGAAAGAGTCGAACTCTGACCCAAGTATGTCGTCTTAGCCAAGTAAGGTTCCAGCGGATCAGTCGCGAACGTTATGGATAAGTGAAATACTGCAAGAATTAACGAAAATGCCTTTGACACAATTTTTACATTCATAGAATTTACCATCAGCAAGCTACTCCCTAAATTGAATACGGACTATAAAAATAATTACCTGGGCAGAGCCCGATAACTGCCACATTACGAACTTACGAAAATTAGGTGGTTTTAATTATACTAATATTTATCATTGGAATCAGCGTAACTCAAAAATTTTTCAGTATTTTCCCTAATCTGCCTTTTGCATAGGTCTGATAGTGAAAGCTAATTAATCTTCATTTTCGCTAACATCTTTTTTTGCCTCTTCCGCCTGAAATTTGTCTAGTTCATTCTGATATTCTTCCTCAGAAAGTGCGTGCCAACCAATACATTTTCCCGTTGGACTTCTACCACATCCACATTCCATAATTAACTCCTCAATCTTGCCTTGTTCTCAGAAATACCCAACCGTTCGTCCACAATAGTATGTATACGGGTGCGATGGAACCATTCTGACTTATCGGGGTATGCCCCCTAGGGTGGGGTGCTGGCTGGGCGGTTACTAGAAAACAAG
>CAWKZI010000477.1:0-2554 GCA_963854365.1 Gammaproteobacteria bacterium | reverse complement strand
TTCTGGGTTTGGATTAGTATCACGTAATGAATTTTGTTTATAGGAATCAGTGCCCGTAACATAACCTGCAGTTTCTTGATTCAGATTGGTAAGTGTTAGACCACCGTCAGCTAACCAGCCATTACCATTATCGTAAGTATAGAGGTAAGAGAGTTTCTGGTTATCAACACCGCTGTTATCACGATAGCCTTCTTCATTCACTCCATTAATAAGCAAAAGTTGTTTAAGGTTGCCGTCGCCTTCCCCTAAAGCTGCTCGAATTTTTTTAGAGCCCCTCGGTCCGAATTCGAAACCAATATCTTGTACATCACCAGGTTTTGGCAAAACCACATTAATAAGGCCGTGAAGAGCGTTAGAACCCCAGAATGCGCTTCCTGGCCCTCGGATAACTTCAATGCTTGCTGCGTTTTCGGAGTGCGCATCAAACATTTCGTTTACATTACAGAACCCACTGGAACGAACAGGAATGCCATTTTCTGCAACGAGAAAAGCTCCACATGCACCGGCCCCTGTTAAAACAGGAGAGCGAATAGCTGCCAAAGACTCCTGACCATTGTTTCTATGGATAGCCACACCAGGCAACCGATTCAAAGTTTCTTGATAATGGGAATGACCTATGAGTTCCAATTCTTCTTGGCCGATAACAGAAACTGCTGCATTTACATCCCCGAGTCCTTCTGAACGTCGTGACGTTGAAATAACCTGAATTTCTTCAATCGCTTGTTGGCCGGATTGGCCAACAGCAGGCGCTGCAGTTAGCACTGTTGTGGCGGCTGCAATCCCAGAAAAAAGTAGCTTGCGAATCATAACTGTCTCCATATTATGGGTAATCTTAAAATCGTAATCCACAAAATCGATCTTGTGGAGTATTTATTAATGGGCGTAAAAATTTAAAATTCATGCACTACTGAATTAGTGTAAAAAAATATAAACTATTGATATTATTGGTTTATTTATATTTTCACAAACCTGTAATAAATCCTTAAGCCCTCGTAGATTTAAAAATGGCGGACAATATAACATAGATATTATGCTGATTCTCGTCTCTTTGCGCCGTTGAGACATACCACGTAAACTAGTTGCAGCTTTATTATTGTATCGGTGTATTTACTGCCAAAATTGAATGGAAGTGAAAGAGCGTATCTAGTAATAAGTTTCGGTTGGAGATGACAGGACAGTATGGGTATCTAAAACGAGCATTACTCAAACGCTGTTTTCATCGACTGGAAAATAAATTGGCAGAAACAACTACGGTAGGAGAGATAGTTTCCAATGCAAACACGATTAACTGAAATGCTAGGCATTCAACACCCTATTATCCAGGGAGGCATGCAATGGGTAGGTTTGGCAGAGCTTGCCTCAGCGGTTTCAAATGCCGGCGGTCTTGGAATTATTACCGGTCTTACGCAATCAACTCCTGAAGACTTGATCAAAGAAATTAGCCGCTGTCGGGGAATGACCGATAAACCATTCGGAGTGAATCTTACTATCCTGCCAACCATAAAGCCTGTTCCCTATGCTGAATATGCTCAGGCAATTATTGATTCAGGTATCAAGATAGTAGAAACAGCTGGCAGAAACCCGGAGCCATTCTTGCCAGGGTTCAAGGCAGCGGGAATTACAGTTATACATAAATGCACTTCTATTCGACATGCATTGAAGGCCGAGAAAATTGGTTGCGACATGGTAAGTGTTGATGGATTCGAGTGTGCCGGTCATCCGGGCGAAGATGACGTTACTAATTTAATTTTGCTGCCATTAGCTGCTAAGCGCTTGAAGATTCCATTTGTTGCCTCAGGAGGTCTCGGTGATGGACGGGGCTTAGCTGCAGCTTTGGCCATGGGTGCTGAAGGTATAAATATGGGTACGCGATTCATGGTGACTAAGGAAGCACCGATCCATGAAAAAGTTAAACAAGCTATGGTTGATGCCTCAGAATTGGATACTTCTCTTATTTATAGAAGCCTTAGTAATACCGCGCGTGTATTTAAGAATAGTGTGGCTCAAAAAGTTGTTGAAATCGAATCCAGGCCTGGTACAACCAAGTTTGAAGATATTCAGCCCTTGGTGGCCGGAGTAAAAGGCCGAGAGCTTCTCGATAGCGGAGATTTGGATAATGGTATTTGGTCAGCTGGTATGATTGTCGGATTGATTGATGACATTCCGTCTTGTGAAGAATTGGTGCACCGAATGGTTGCAGATGCTGAGCAAATAATAGGCGAACGTCTGCGAAAAATTCTACCCGGTTAGTATTCATATTTAATATTTAGAAATAGAAAAACGATTCAGAGAGAAATTCATGGAAGTTAATGGAAAAGTTGTTGTAGTTACTGGTGGTGCCAGCGGTATTGGAAAATCATTATGCGAAAGATTCGCCAGAGAAGGCGCTCGAGCAGTAGTAGTTTCGGATATTAATCAGGAAGGTATCGATGCCACTGTGGCAGATATTTCCAACAAAACAAAAGCTCTGGGTATTCGTTCTGATGTAGGTAATGAGGTAGACGTGAATGAACTAGTGGCAATAACTTTGGAACAGTTCGATCAAATAGATTTG
>CAWKZI010000476.1:0-2555 GCA_963854365.1 Gammaproteobacteria bacterium | reverse complement strand
TGACAACAATATGCACAGTGCCGCCAGTTTCATAGGCTCGGGTCTTAGACATCTGAAAGGTTTCCATAACAACACCTTGACCAGCAAATGCAGCATCGCCATGGATAATTATTGGAAGCACCAAGTGCCCTTCTTTATCTTTTCTACGAGTTTGCCTCGCCCTTACCGAACCTTCAACAACAGGAGATACTATTTCTAAGTGAGAAGGGTTAAAAGCGAGAGCCATATGAACTTCGCCACCAGCAGTCATAATGTTTGATGAAAAACCCTGATGGTATTTCACATCCCCCGAGCTTTCATAAACCGCCTTGCCCTCGAATTCATCAAACAGTTCTGCTGGATTTTTCCCGAGTATGTTAACCAGTACATTTAAACGGCCTCTGTGAGCCATTCCTAAAACTATTTCTTTTACTCCGTATTCACCTGAACGCTGAACCAGCTCATCCAGAGCTGGAATTAAGCTCTCAGCTCCTTCTAATCCGAACCTTTTGGTGCCGGGATATTTCGAATCAAGGTGTTTTTCCAAACCCTCTGCTGCAGTTAGTCTTTCTAGTAGATGACGTTTAACATCGTTGTCAAAAATAGGAAGGCCATCATTAGATTCTATTCGTTGCTGGATCCACTGCTTCTCTTCAAGATTTACGATATGCATAAATTCGTAACCAATTGAACCGCAGTAAATACGCTTGAGCGTGTCAACGATATCGCGAAGTGAAGCCTTCTCCTTGCTGATAAAGAGCGAGCCAGTTTGAAACGTTGTCGAAGAATCAATGGGAGACAAATCATGAAACTCGAGTTCCAGATCCGGAACCCTTTCTCTATGCATTAATCCCAGAGGATCAAGGTTTGCTTTCTGGTGACCGCGAACGCGATAAGAGCTAATAAGCAATAATACCTGGACTTGTTTACTTTCGTGCTCAGAATTAACAACGGCATCATTGCTAAGCACTTGCGCATAGCGACTTACTTTACCTAGTGCTTTGAAATCCTTGCGAATGCTCGAGTGCGAAACCTCAACGGACTCCCTTCCATTAGCTGTCGGGAGAGATTCAAAAAACTCTCGCCATTCTTGAGGAATGGACTGTGGGTCAGCAAGAAAACCGTCATATAATTCCTCGACATATTCTGCATTCGAGCCCGACAAGTGTCCGGAGCTCCACATCACTTCCATTGAACGATCTTGCATATCATCACCTCTGGTACATTTCCCTTGCTCTGCTAGGGGAATTCCTTATCACCTACCGACCTTAGAGCTTGCACCACTATCAGCGCTTACTTATCTGCTATTCTGAATTAACATCGAACGGATATGACCAATTGCTCGCGTAGGATTTAACCCCTTCGGACAAACCGCAACGCAGTTCATAATCCCTCTGCACCGAAATACACTGAATGGATCTTCAAGGCCCGCCAATCTCTCCACAGAAGCGGTATCTCTGCTATCTGCCAAAAACCGATAGGCCTGCAACAACCCTGCCGGCCCGATAAATTTGTCTGGGTTCCACCAAAACGAAGGGCAGCTAGTACTGCAGCAGGCACAAAGAATACACTCGTAAAGGCCGTCTAATTTTTCCCGCTCTTCTGGCGATTGATGTCGCTCTATTGCCGGAACAGGACTATCATTAATTAGATAAGGTTTTACTTTTTCAAACTGCTTGTAAAAAATTGACATGTCTACAACCAGATCACGAATAACAGGCAAGCCTGGCAGGGGCCGTAAAACTAATTTTTTACCTGGTTTAACAACTTCCGAAACTGGAGTTATGCAAGCTAGACCATTAGTCCCATTGATATTCATGCCATCAGAACCACAGACACCTTCGCGACAAGATCTCCGGTACACAACCGATGGATCTTTACGTTTAGCCAGCTCAAGCACATCCAGAACCATAAGATCTTTGCCCACAGGAATCTCAACTTCAATATCCCTCATCTGAGGCTTGTCATCAATTTCTGGATTATAGCGATAAATACTGACTAACACGATTCACCTTATTCGTTTTTTGCCTCGCCTTACTATGCTCAGCAAAGATTTAATTTTTATAAATCCAATTCATAAAGATTAATTAATACGTTCTAATCTTTGGCTCGAAGGTATCAACTTTTTTTGGGGAAAAGTTAACAGTGCGTTTACCAACACTTTTGTTCTCTGGGAAATACATAGAATGACATAGCCAATTTTCATCATCGCGGTCACGGAAATCATCTCTCGCATGAGCTCCCCGACTTTCGGTGCGCGCCTCTGCTGCGATGGCTGTTGCTTCTGCAACTTCGAAAAGGTTTTCTAATTCAAGCGCCTCTATCCGCGCAGTGTTGAATGTTGAACTCTTGTCTTTAAGATGCACATTTTCAATGCGACAGCGTAAATCATTTAGTTTAGCGATGCCTTCCTGCATGTATTCACCTTTGCGGAAAACGCCAAAGTGATTTTGCATAATATTTTGTAGTTCGACTCGCAAATCCGCGACGTTTTCACCTTTAGATGAATCATTTAACCGCAGCAATCTAGACATTGCCTGGTCTATATCGGTCTCTGAGGCTTTCCTTTGCTCTAA
>CAWKZI010000475.1:0-2557 GCA_963854365.1 Gammaproteobacteria bacterium | reverse complement strand
AATATGACAGGAGTCTCACCGCTTTTTGGAGAGACTGGCAACGATAGGTTCGTCGATATGTGTGATGCATATAACGCGGAGCTGTCCGATAAAATGCGCTCAGCAGCTGACGAGAATAACATTAACATCACAGAAGGTGTGTATGCTTGGTGGTGCGGCCCTCAATTTGAGACGCCCGCTGAGATTAAAGCACTTGGAATTCTCGGAGCAGATGCCGTTGGGATGTCAACTGTGCCAGAGGTTATCGTAGCTCGATATGCTCGAATTCCACTTTGTGCATTGTCAATCTTAACAAATTACGCTGCTGGAATCGGTGATGTTACTCTTTCCCATGAACAAACCCTGCTTATTGCAAAGCAAGCTGAGCAGTCTGTTACATTCATACTTCGTTCTTACTTAAAATCATTTTCTCATGAAGATTGATAAATTAGAAAGAAATCCTGGCGTAGATTTTCAACTAGAATTATTCTGCGATATTAAAATTAACCGCAGTTCAGTGGAACAGCGATGTGCTGAATACGGTAAGAGACGTAGTATAAAAAAAGACAAGCAGGCCGCCTGGCTTTTGAAGGTCTTAACTTTAATTGACCTTACAACACTCTCAGGTGATGACACGAATGCGAGAGTACGCAGACTGTGCCGCAAAGCATTAGATCCTATCAATAGCGTTTTAAAATCTAGACTTTCAATTGACTCTCTAAACATAAAAACAGCGGCAGTATGTGTTTATCATGAGATGCTCAGTGAAGCTTCAAAGCAATTAAAATCTTCTGGAGTTCATTTGGCGGCCGTTTCCACAGGTTTCCCCGCAGGGCTATCCCCACTTCCACTTAGAATAGAAGAAATAAAATACTCTGTTGCAGCAGGGGCTGATGAAATTGATATTGTTATTTCACGTCGCCATGTTTTGGAAGGCAATTGGAAAGCGCTATATGATGAGGTTAAGTTATTTAGAGAGGCTTGTGGGGATGCTCACCTTAAAACAATACTGGCTACAGGTGAATTGGGCAACCTGACCAATATCGCCAAGGCCTCGCAGGTTTGCATGATGGCTGGTGCTGATTTTATTAAAACATCTACTGGAAAGGAACCTACTAACGCAACGCTCCCAGTGAGTTTAGTCATGGTTAGAATGATACGAGATTATCACGAAAAAACCGGCTATAAAATTGGGTTCAAGCCAGCAGGTGGAATTAGTGACACGAAAACTGCCTTACAGTTTATGACTTTAATGCAGGAAGAATTAGGGCGTAGATGGCTAGAGCCAGATCTATTTAGATTCGGAGCTTCAAGTCTTTTAGGAGATATTGAACGCCAACTTGACCATTTTACAAGTGGATATTATTCTGCCGCCTATAGACATCCAATATCTTAACCTTGAGCAACAGATAATGAAATTAGAAAAATCATTCGAAAAACTAGAGTATAGTAAAGCCCTAGAAAGCGATAAAGAAGCCTTGCAATGGCTTACAAAAAACAACAATAAGTTTGGCCAATTTGTGGGAGGGGAATTTATTTCAAAAAAGGATGCTGAGACAATAACTGTTGTGAATCCCGCTGACAATAGCACGTTAGCTCACATCGAGATTGCTGACAAGAAACTTGTAGATCTGGCAGTTAAATCCGCAGGCGAAGCTCAAGAAAAGTGGTATAAATCTGGTGGTCACGCTAGGGCGAAAGTCCTGTATGCATTGGCTAGACTTATTCAAAAAAATGCACGGGTGATTTCTGTTTTAGAGACCTTAGACAATGGCAAGCCTATTCGTGAGTCACGAGATGCTGATATTCCACTTGCGGTAAGACATTTTTACTACCATGCAGGTTGGGCTCAACTTCAGGAGTCAGAATTAAAAAACTCAGAACCCGTTGGTGTAGTGGCCCAAATAATACCTTGGAACTTCCCTTTCTTAATGCTTGCGTGGAAAATTTCACCCGCCTTAGCAATGGGAAATTCCATTGTATTGAAGCCAGCAGAAAACACGCCACTTACCGCAATGTTTTTTGCTGGGCTTTGTGAAGAGGCTGGAGTTCCTGATGGAGTAATAAACATCATCAATGGTGCAGGAGAAACTGGAGCTGCTTTGGCCGCACATCCAAATGTAAATAAAGTTGCTTTCACAGGTTCTACGGCTGTGGGTCGTGCTATTCGTAAATCGACTGCAGGCCAAGGGAAAAAGCTGACGCTAGAACTTGGTGGGAAATCCGCTTTTGTCGTTTTCGAAGATGCTGATTTAGATTCTGTTGTTGAAGGTGTCGTTGATGCAATATGGTACAATCAAGGGGAGGTTTGTTGTGCTGGATCTAGACTTTTAGTGCAAGCTGGAGTTGAAGAAACTCTTGTGAAAAAGCTGAAGGCAAGAATGGCCAATTTAAGGTTTGGCAATCCTTTAGATAAATCAATAGATGTTGGATCTTTAGTAAGTTCCGAGCAGTTTGATCAGGTATCAAAAATAGTAAAAGAGGGGTTGAAAAGTGGCGGTGAATTGTTTTCACATGAAAAACCTGATTCGACATGCAATTACTATCCCCCGAGTATTGTTACAGACGTTGACTCTTC
>CAWKZI010000474.1:0-2561 GCA_963854365.1 Gammaproteobacteria bacterium | reverse complement strand
CCAGCGAACCATCCTGCGCTGGAGCACCTCAACTTGCCAGATCTCGGTAGCTCGTTTAGGGACTACTCAGCCGAGGGCGGCATCCTAGTCACCAAGACTCTGGTGATTACTCATCTGGCGCAGAAAAACGAGATTGATCCGGATGCAGATGGATCGATCTTGGTTGCATTTAACAAGGAGACAGGTGAAAAAGTCGGGGAAGTACTCGTGGATGTTCGCTTGAACGGCTCGGTAATGAGTTACCTAGCTGATGGCAGACAGCACATCTCCATATCCGGTGGCCGTTTCGATGGTCAGAAAATTTTTACCTTCGCATTACCGCAATAAAAATAATAACCTGAATGTGACAAAGAGATTATATGAGAACCTTAATGATTAAAGTATCGGATCTGGGCATACGACGAGCGGCTAACACACTTCTGATTACACTGTTTTCTGCGCTGCTTCCTATCGCTTCTTTGCACGCTCAGGGCGTAGGCGAAACGAGCTATGATGGAACTACTGCCTGGGGCGATCCGGACCTGCAGGGCCTTTGGACTAATGAATCTCGCACGCCGATGGAACGGCCCGTAGAGCTGGGAAACAAGGCCTTTTTTACAGAGGAAGATGTCCAGGCTATGAGAGCGGCCGCAGAGCCAGCGCCGGTCGACACTATAAGTGACGAAGTATCGGTTCCCGTTGCTGGGGGGAATGTTGGAGCCCATAGCGCAATTTGGCTTGATCAGGGTGAGGCTTTGCTTTCAACGCGGCAGACGTCTCTGATAGTCGATCCGCCAAACGGTCGCGCGCCGCTTAGGGATTCGGCATGGCAAGCTCGGGAAAACCGCTTGCAGCATCTGGAGGATGACTATCTTAATTTCACGCCATGGGATCGCTGCATTACCCGCGGCGTGCCCGGTGCAATGCTGCCAGCCGCCTACAACAATGCCTATCGCTTAATTCAGACACCGGACCATATCGCAATCATGCATGAAATGATTCATGAGGTACGCATTATCCCTCTGGACAAAGCTGATCATAACGATGAGCGAATTAAGTTGTGGATGGGGGATTCAGTGGCGCGCTGGGAAGGAACCACACTAGTCGTAGAGACAACTAATTTTCACGGCAGGGGAATGATCGCAAATAGCGGCGGAGGCGGTCGGCTCAGGGGCGTGTCAGTTACCGAAGATCTCCACTTGGTGGAGCGTTTCACGCGAATTGATGAGGATACTATTATCTGGGAAGTGACGATTACCGACCCGGATATTTATACTCAGCCTTTCACGATTTCCATGCCGATGACCAACGATCCGGATTACGTGATATACGAATACGCCTGTCATGAAGGCAATCAAGCCATTCGCAATATACTCAGTGCCGGCCGGGAACGTGAAAAACGAGAAGCGGCTGAACTTTAGGCACGCAGCCGTTTAGCAACGGAGTCGGCTTGAGAGTGATGCTGCGTTAGTTAAGAGCGTCTAATTTGCTACTTCTTTCCAAACAAATAGGCAGGAAGCACTGTAAATAAAGGCCCGAGACACCTCCAACAGGGTGAACAGCCTTGTATGGCTGTCCAGATGCGTTGTGAGTATGATGTTTGCTGGATATGAATTACTGGGACAGCACGAGATATTACTAAAGATTGGTGCCGAAGGTCGGACTTGAACATCTATTAAAATCAATTATTTATAAAGTTTAGTACAAATTACCCACCATAAACCAATCCCAGATTGGCTTTTACCACTCCATAACCCCCACTTAATTACATCAAAGTGGCACTGACTATCTTCTGTGCTTCATTGTCAACCTATGCCTAAGAACTTCAGGAAGAAAGTGTTAAGCCATCGACGACGACAGTTGCTCTGAGTGTGGCTCCTATAATCGATGGCGGGGTCCTCGCAGCATCGCCCACCTCAGAAAGTAATTGTAAGTGCCTTCCGAGTCTATAATACTGTCTTCACTCAGAATTACTAGAAGAAGAAAATCATGAGAAATAGAATGTCTAATTGCCCTGCTATCCGCCATACCACAGCAGGTATTTTTTTTCGGGCCGCCCAAACCACTCTGGCTGTCTTGCTGGCAAGCATAGTCTTGCTCAGCCCAACCAGTTACGGTCAGGGTAGCGACAGCTTTCCACCGGTTACCGATGCCATGTTGCAGGACCCTGCTCCCAGTGACTGGCTCATGTGGCGTCGTACCCTTGACAGCTGGGGCTACAGCCCCTTGGCTGAGATCAACCGTGACAATGTAGATCAGTTGAGGATGGTATGGACCCACGGCTTGGGCACCGGTACTGGAGAAATTACGCCGCTGGCCTATGATGGCGTGCTCTATGTTCCGCAGCATAATGATGTTATCGAGGCCATCGATGCCCGCACTGGCGACCAGATCTGGGAATACGGCCGCGACCATCCGGAAGGCCTCTATGACTATGTGGGTGGTAATGCCCGCAACAACCGCAACATATCAATCTTTGGGAATCTGATCATCAACACCAGCGATGACGGCTTCGTGTTTGCGCTGGATGCCGAAACTGGCGAAACCGTTTGGGAAACAGAGGTTTTCGATTACAAGGTCAA
>CAWKZI010000473.1:0-2563 GCA_963854365.1 Gammaproteobacteria bacterium | reverse complement strand
AAACCAAATAGGCCGAGTTGGCAATACTGCGCAGAAAGCCCACGTACCGCTCATCATTCTTACCAAAGTACTTAAGAACCATGCGCGCCCCAGCGACAAACAGCATTTGTGCAACGCTTAGGCGAAGTCCAAGTGGGTCTCCGTAGCCAATATTGAATGCCTGAATATTCCAACGGCCCAACCTGTCCAACTCCGAAATCATTCTCGGATCATCTATGCCATAGGCTTTCTGCTGAACATAAAACAGATAGTTGTAAAACAAATCCGTTTTCTCCCAGTCTCCCACCGCCGCGTAACTTCCAATTAGGCCCTCGAGCAGTGGAATTTGTTCAACAGTGTATAGCCCAGAGTTGATTCGGCTTAAATGGATAGCGCGGCCGAAGGAATTTATAGCCTCAAGGTGATCTCCTTGTTGTTGCTGCAAGTCAGCTAGCGAGCCCAGTTGCTCAGTTAATCCGATACCCCAAGCGCCACTGTCAGATTCAAGCTCCAAAACTGCAATGTTGTACTGATCAATTGACTCCGCTCGAGTATCAAATTCTGGATCGTCTTCCGGTTTAATAGACTGAAAAGGTTGGATTAGTCGAGGTTCAGCATCGGGCTGAAGCAATACTGGTGTTTCGACATACAACACACTTGATCGCACCTGGGCTGCAGCCTTACTTTCAAGCGCTGCGGTGTCAGAGGGGTCACTTTCCTGGGCCCACGCACTGCTAGCGGCTAATAGCAGGGCAGCCACTATCCCGAAGCGTCTAATATTTGAGGGTCTAGTATTTATTGTGCAATTATCCATTAGTTAGTATGCGTTTCAAACTTTGCTCTGGGGTCAGCCTCCTTAGTATTAAGCTGTAATCCAAAATGAAATATCAGGCTGAAAAAAATCGGGCTCACATTTGATCAGCTTTCCCCCCATTCACCTAGCTCAGTCTGCATTGACCGACCTCCCTTCCACCGCCTACCTTACTATGATCAGCCAAACCGAGATACAAATGCCCGAAAAATCGGCCACTCCGTTATATCACCTGCTAATTTGGGGTGTAAGCAACCCTGTTTCGATTATAACCAGAAGCTAATTTCTTAGATGCCCTTCCAATCTAAACCGTGCGCTGAAGATAGCTTGGAGTTAATCGGAGTCGAACAACAGAAGCCTATTTAAAAAATTCGTAATGACATTACTCAGCGAGAGATTTTTCTAATAATAAATTCCCCAATGCATCGATGCTGACTGACCATGAAGGTGCAATATAAGTAGTAGCAGAATACTCACTAATTATTGCGGGTCCTCGTATTTCTTGGCCTTTCTTTAAGTCACTTCTAGTCAATATTAATACTTCTTCTGCACAACCATATACCTCGCCAATCTCTCCATCATTACAACCGTTTCCAGTCTGATGCAGCGGCAGCTTGATCTCAATGCGCCTAGCTTCTGCATGAACTCGAATATTCACTAGCTCCGTATCAAGATTTAATTCGTAGCCGTAACGTTTTCCATGTAGAGCATGGAATGCAGTTATAGCACTCGCAATAGTTTTCCATTCCACATTAAGGGTGTACGTCTGACCTATGTAACGCAGATCAGCTGATAACTGAAATAACAGATTACTCACAGATATTCCCTCCTCTGATAATTGTTCGCCAGCCAACCTCGTTAGCTTTGCAAACTCCTCTTCTATAGTGGCGATATCCGCTTTCGTCAGTTGCTTACTTATAAGCTTTGTACTTATTGTTCTAGAAAACTGCCGACCTTTTTTTGCTACAACCATTCCCAACGCAGATAGCACGCCTCCATGAATGGGCACGATGGCTCTATTCATTTGCATTGCTTCGGCTAGCTCACAAACATGAAGACCCCCTGCGCCACCAAAACTAATGAGTTCGAATTCATTGGGGTCGTAACCGCGATTTACCGAAATCAATCGCAAAACACTGCCCATATGCTCATTTACAATTTGCACAATTCCCAAAGCAGTCTCTTCAATGGAGAGTTCAATTCTCTCTGCGAGTTTTAATATTACATTTCTCGCATGACTTAGACTTAATTGAAGATCTCCTGCTAAAACCGTTCCAGGCAAAATTCTGCCCAACACCAAATTTGCATCGGTAACAGTAGCTTGCTCCCCGCCACGGCCATAACAAGCAGGCCCTGGCTCAGCACCTGCAGATTTAGGACCAACTTGCAACATCCCGCCATCGTCAACATAAGCAATTGAGCCTCCGCCCGCGCCGATTGTATGCATATCAACCATAGGAACTGCGATGGGGTAACTGGCAATTCTCCCTTCGTTAGTCGTGCCTATCTCACCATCCAATATTGACACGTCAGTCGAAGTGCCCCCCATATCAAAACTTAGCAACTTTGTTCGGCCAATTTGAGTTCCCAAATAATGCACCGCGGCAAGACCACCTGCGGGGCCAGACAGCAGCAAATTTACCGCGCGCTCAGATGCTGTACTTGCAGCAATTGTTTCACCTGAAGATTGCATAATTTGTAGCGAACAATTGGAAATCTGACTCTGTAATCTTGAAAGATAGCCACTAACAACAGGCCCAAGTGACGCATTTA
>CAWKZI010000472.1:0-2573 GCA_963854365.1 Gammaproteobacteria bacterium | reverse complement strand
TGCTTGATTCGACTACGCCACATCCTCTTGAAGTAGTGAGTGGAGATGCTAGTTTTCGGCGTTACTTTAGAGTAGCTGTCGATAAAAAAGTGTTTATAGCAGTAGACGCTCCGCCGAAACATGAGGATAGTAGAGTCTTTGTTCGCAATTCAAGTTTACTGCTGCAGGCAGGAATTAATGCACCTAAAGTTTATTCGGTAGATTATGTAAATGGGTTTATGTTGTTAGAAGACTTTGGTAACGATCTCTATTTGCCGCATTTGCGCGAAGCACAGCAATCTAAAGAATTAGATTTCGCGGAGAGCCTCTATCGAGATGCCATTGGTTCGCTGATTCTGTTACAGAAAAATGTAGATAGTGGGATACTTGACCCTTATGATCGAGAGCAACTTCAAGGAGAGTTGGTACTTTTTGTCGATTGGTTTTGCATTGCTTTGTTAGAGATTAATATCTCCGATAAAGATCGCATATGCATTGAAAAAAGTTTCAGCTTTTTGACAGACGCGGCGCTTTCTCAGCCTCAAATAGCAGTGCACCGAGACTATCATTCCCGTAATTTAATGATATTAGATAAGGCGATCTATTCAGAAGGTTCAGGGCCAGGAGTAATCGATTTTCAAGATGCCATGAGGGGTGCTTATACTTATGACTTGGTGTCATTACTTCGCGATTGCTACATCAGTTGGCAACCTAACCTTATCGACAAGTGGTCTGGAATCTACTTCGATGCGGCCAAATCGAACGGAATTATTCAAGAAATCAGCCTCGGACAATTCAGCAGAGACTTAGATCTTATGGGGCTTCAGCGCCATATTAAGGTAATGGGCATCTTCGCAAGGCTCTGCATTCGAGATAATAAACCGCAGTTTTTGGCCGATATTCCTATGGTTATCCGCTACTTTTTAGAAGTAGGGGAGAAATATGAGGAATTGGCCCCCTTTCTGGGGTGGTTCAAGCAGACCGTTTTCCCGGTCGCAAAAAGAGTATTAAAGCTGGAATCCTGATGCGAGCGATGATTTTAGCGGCTGGGCTGGGTAAACGTATGCAGTCTCTCACCGCTGATTTACCCAAACCCTTGCTTACTGTAGGGGATAAGACACTTATAGAGCATCAGATAGAGAAACTGGTAGCTGGGGGTGTTTCCGGCGTGGTAATTAATCATTTTTATCTAGGCTCTCTAATCGAAGAATCCCTCGGTGACGGGTCAAAATTTGGCATTGATATTAGTTATTCGAAAGAGCTAATTCGTCTTGAAACAGCAGGCGGAATTATCAAATCTTTGCCTAAACTTAAAGATGATAGCTTTATTGTCGTAAATTCGGATATTTGGACTGATTTCGATTTTTCGACTCTTCAGGAAGTAGACGGAGTTGATCGACTTGCTCATTTGGTTCTAGTGGAAAATGCTGAACATAACCCTCATGGGGATTTTAATATAGACGAAGAAAAGTGGCTTCATGAGGATCACAGCGCCGGAGACCGACGGCTCACTTTCAGTGGCATTAGTGTAATGCATAGGAATTTATTTGCTGGATTTCCAATTCAGCCGCTCTCAATGGTACCTCTGCTGCAAGGCGCGATGTTGGAAAACAAAGTCAGCGGTGAGGTTCACACGGGTTTATGGATGGATATTGGAACCCCGGAGCGCTTACAGGAAGTTAATTTATTGGTCGCTGAAGGCGGTAGGGACTAGATTATGCTGGCAGTTTTATTTGACAGGCCATATAAGAAAGCAATCACCGCGCGATTGAGTGGCTCTTCGCCTCATGCAGAAGTACCTGATGGAGGTCGCACTGAACAAAATTTTATAATTGCTATGTTTGCTTTATTGGGTCGAATAGCAAAACTCGATGGCAGAGTCACTCAGGGTGAAGTTAGTTACGCAAGCACTATTATGACGCTGATGGGTATGAGGGCTCATCAACGTCGTCAGGCAATTAATTATTTTGAGCAAGGCAAGCTTCCAAATACTGATGTCATGCAATTTGTGTTTCTGCTAATTAAACAAATTGGGCCACGCAGCACATTGGCTAGGTTGTTTCTAAGAGTTCAAATCAGAAATTCTTTTGTAAAAGGAGATATGCGGCTGAAGGAGAAGGTGCTGTTGCGAGATATTGCAGATATCCTTGGCTACAATAAAGTCGAATTTCTGAATATCTGTGGGGAGTTGCAAGGATACATTGATACTGAAATGCCCAAGGCTCGAAATTTTCTCAAAAATGCCTACCAAGTCTTAAATCTTGAGCCTGGCGTAGCTGACGGTGAAATTAGACGGGCATACTTGCGCTTAATGTCCCGTTATCATCCTGATAAGTTGGTTAGAGATGACCTTTCTGAAGATTCTTTAAAGAAAGCTCAGGAAAAATCCATGGCCATCCGCACAGCTTATGAAACCGTTTGCGGCTTTCGCAAGATTAGAGTCTAGTTGTTTGGCAGGACAATCCTTCCTAGAGTCTGTAAAATAACGGCAAATTCACACAGTGACCATGGTGTTCATGCAAGCATATGAAAGATTATCTAATTGCACCCTCTATTTTATCGGCAAACTTCGCGGCCCTTGGCGATGAAGTTAA
>CAWKZI010000471.1:0-2575 GCA_963854365.1 Gammaproteobacteria bacterium | reverse complement strand
ACAGCATAAACAAATGCAAAAAATGATGAAGAAAATGAAGGGAGGGGGAATGGCTAATATGATGCGCGGACTAGGCGGCATGCAGGGTTCAGGAGGGCCTGGTGGGCCTGGTGGGTTTCCTGGCCCGGGTGGGGGTAATTCCCCGCGATTCTAATCCTAAGGATTATTCACTATCCCGCATAAATACTGGCTTAGGGCGCTTCCAATACTGGTCCAATTAACATAGAATACCCGCCTTTTTACCCGGGCATGTCAAAATTCACAGCGAATTGAGCACAAGCCTTTGTAAATATTATAATTTTTATAAAATGGAAACTAATTATGGTCACGATTCGATTGGCTCGTGGTGGGGCTAAGAAAAAGCCCTTTTACCACATCACCGTCAGTGATAGCCGCAATGCTCGTGATGGTCGGTTCATTGAGCGCATTGGCTTCTTTAACCCTTTAGCTAAAGGTGCGGAAGAACGTCTGCGGTTAGATGCGGGGCGAATGGCTTACTGGAAGTCTCAGGGTGCAAAGTTGAGCCCTCGTGTTACGAATCTAGCCAAAGATGCGATTGCGGCTCCTAGCACAGAAGCTTAATTTGCTCGGTGGATATCCCGTTGAGTATTTTCTTTGTACTGTCAACTTGAATGATTTGACGTGATCGTTAAACGTCGTTGAATACAAAATAAACAGTGAACAGCATCGATAATAAAGTCGTACTTGGCCAGTTTGGTAAGGTGCACGGAATAAAGGGTTGGCTTAAGCTCAATTCCTTTACTGTTCCTCTTGTGAATATCTTGGATTATCCACAATTGGTTGTTGGCAGTGAGGATAGTTGGCACGAACTAGAGATAGATCAGTTTCGACAGCAAGTAAGCACATTGCTAGTGCATATAAAAGGCAGTGATAATCCAGAATCATCAAAATTCTATGTTGGTAAACAACTTGCTGTTGCCAGTGACCAGATGCCCAAACTGGCAGAAGACGATTTCTATTGGCATGAGTTAGAAGGTCTTTTAGTAGTGAATCATCTTACTCAGACTTTTGGACAAGTAGATAAATTACTAGAAACCGGCGCTAATGATGTCTTGGTGGTGAAAGCTACAGAAGGTAGCATTGATGATCGTGAAAGACTGATCCCTTATATAAGAGAATCAGTTATCGAAGAAGTAAATTTAGAAACTGGAATAATTAGAGTTAATTGGCAAGCTGATTATCTCGATTAAGAAAGGGCTAAAGTTAAACAGAGGTGAACTTAATGCAAATTGGCTTAGTCACCTTGTTTCCAGAAATGTTTTCTGCTGTTGCCGAACACGGTATTAGCGGCAGAGCGATACGATCAAAATTGGTATCGCTGAATTTTTGGAATCCGAGAAATTTTAGTCGCGATAAGTATCGAACGGTTGATGACAAACCGTTTGGTGGTGGGCCAGGAATGTTAATGAAAACGGAGCCTTTAGTGGCTTCGATTCAAGCGGCCAAAGCTAGCTTGAGCAAAGCTAAGGTTGCTTATCTGTCGCCACAGGGAGCTGTACTAACTCAAAATAGAGTAGTGGAATTAGCATCTGAAGACTCTTTGATCTTGGTTTGTGGTCGTTATCAAGGAATTGATGCAAGAGTTCTTGAAGCGGAAATTGATGAAGAAATTTCTTTAGGAGATTTTGTTATCAGCGGCGGGGAAATTGCCGCCATGGCTCTGATTGATGCGATGATTCGTTTTCAGCCAGGAGCGCTCGGAGACAAGGATTCTGCTCTGCAAGATAGTTTTGCCGCAGGTCTTTTGCATAGTCCCGAGTATACCAGGCCGCAGAACTTTATGGGCCAGGAAGTGCCGGCAGAATTATTAAGTGGTAATCATGAAGTCATACGAACATGGCGAGTAAAACAAAGTTTAGGCGCAACTTGGCTCAAGCGCCCTGATTTGTTAGAAATTACAACTTTGAGTGTGGAACAAGAAAAATTATTGCAAGAGTTTAAGCTCGAGTACGAGAAAAGCAAATTTTAGGAGCAAGCAAATGAACAAGAACAATATCATCCAGAAAGTCGAAAACGATCAAATGGCAAAAGAACTGCCAGAGTTTGGTCCTGGAGATACTATTGTTGTCCAGGTAAAGATCAAGGAAGGCGATCGGGAAAGACTGCAAGCATTCGAAGGTGTGGTGATCGGCAGACGCAATCGCGGATTAAACTCTTCGTTCACTGTGCGAAAAATCTCTCATGGTATCGGTGTAGAGAGAACTTTTCAGGCTTATAGCCCAGCAGTCGATAGCATTACTTTGAAACGTCGCGGTGATGTGAGACAGGCTAAGTTGTACTACTTACGTGAGTTGGCGGGTAGGGCGGCACGCATATCTGAGAAACTTGAGAAAAAACCAGCTAAGGACTAAATTTAAAGCCGGACTTGTCGTTAAATTTGAGCCCCACAACCATGGATCCTTAGCTTTAGCCAAAGGGTTGATGGGGAAAATGAGAAGTCTGCAGGTCGCGGTCTTCTCATTTTTTTTATTGTTTTTAATGTGAATACGTTGACATCGTTGCCTATAATGGGGATTACTGGCTCAGAATTATTATCGCATTCATTCCAGTATCC
>CAWKZI010000470.1:0-2578 GCA_963854365.1 Gammaproteobacteria bacterium | reverse complement strand
GCTGACATGGTGCCCGAAGAGGAGTTAATTAAACGATTCGAGAGCGTACAAAGAGTGATGAAGAACTCGATGGGGCATATGCCTTCTCATCAACAGTTTATCGACTCAAACTGTAAGGCAACTGCCACCTAAAAGGGGACGGAGGGATTTATTTTTAATCAATTTGAATCTAGAGCATCTATCTTAGGGGGCGCTGACAATGGGGGAGAGAGTTGAGCGCTTCGCTCCCGTTGAGGATGAGGACTAGTTGGCTGTCAGTGTTACAAGGCTTGTAAGTACATCCCAACTAAGTCGTTGAACAAAATAGGTTCTATTGTTGGATAGTTTGATGCAGTCGAATGGACAGAATTACAAACGAGTTACAAACCTACTAAGTGGCCGTATAACTCGTTGTTTTATAATAGAAAAATGCAGGATCACTATTGAGAGTGAATAATCGAACTCTTCCTCAATAGAGTGCATACGGTCTCTCAGAGTGAAGTCGCTGTCTGAATAACGCATGTGAAAAGAAAAGAATAGCCAAAAACCTTTCCCCAGCGGTTGTCTAAATTGTCTGGATTACCCCACGTAGCAAATGCGCCAACCCCAGCGAAAATAGCCCATAGCATCAAAAAAACAGACATTCTTCTTCTCCTTCTAAAATTGGCTCAAGCGAGTGTATGCAGCAACAGAAAAGCAGAGCAGGGTTATTGTTGTTAGTAGTTTCATGAGTTAGTCCTACCAAGGGAAAAAAGATTTGCTGCCAGTGAAAAATCATTTTCTAAGGCAATATCAATTAACAAATTCCGATCAAATCTTTCCTTGGAATCAATTTTTTTAATGTTCTTGAATTCAGCAACCCTACTTTCAAGCGTTTGCTTGATTTCTCTCTGGGCTTTCTCTGCTTCAATATAGTCAGTGCCGTCACAAGGAATTTCTGTTTCATCTGTTAATCTGATCAAAACGCCACGTTCTTTTTTTTCTAACGGTGAATATCCGGCAAATATCCAAGCAGCAAATCCGATCTTCCAATCAGGTAAATCAAGAACAGCTCGTAGGCTTTTGCTTTCCTTAATCAATTTTTCCTCCCTGCTACTCATTGGGTTGCTCTCCTGCATGGTCTTAAGTTCGATAGCAAACTAAATATTGGTCCCGCTTTCTCCATTGTAGAAATGAATAGCTTAATAGCCTTCGCAATCCTGATAGTCAGACTCAAAACATTTGGCAGCTATCTCTTGTCCTCTTGCACGTTGGTCAGGTGTTAGCCGTTCGGAAACTATGTCTCTATTGTTTTTTGCATCCTCGCGCCCCTGTGCTCCTGCAACTGACCACCAGACATAAGCTCTGACATTTTTTTGCGAAACACCCTCTCCATTGGCGTACATGAGTACTAGATTGACCTGGGCATCGGCATTACCTTGTTCAGCTAACCGGTTTTTTCTTCAAAATCGGATTGACCATAAACCCACCCACCAGTGAAATCAGCAGAAGGGAGAGAGCTGTAGTGGTTAGTTTGTTCACGATTTATCCTGGGCATTCAGCTTTTTTATTGGCTTCCAAATAGCTGAGAAAACCTTGTGATGCTCTGCCTTGAATAAGGTTGCGAAGGTAACAGTTGTTATACATTCTCATTATTAGATCAGATGTATACTCAAAGGTATCTTCTGGAATCATTCCTAAGTTGTATTGTTGCCAAGCATTTTGAAGGCTCACAACTCTAAACCTTATTATTTGGTCATATACAAGCCGCTCTTCCTCATTTGAAAAATCGATAATTTCATTACCTTCACTTACTTGACTTAAGTCAAAAAATTGAAGTGCTACTGTATTCCCTTCTAACGGAACCATGATGTAAGACATCAATGAATCATTTCGAGCTTGCACTTGACCAGCAATAGCTATTCTTTGAGATTGTTGCATTTCCAATCCAACAAACACCAGACCGCCCAATAATGCGATCATTCCAAATAATTGAACCCACGTATCAAAGCTGACTGTAACTCTTTGCATCAGTTAATTACCTCTTTTTGTAGTGAAGATAATAAATCTCTACCAATCCTAAAAGAAAGCTGAAGCACAACATGAATACGAACCAATTAAAGTCGTCAATCTTAAATCTCAGTTACTGGATTCCTTTTGCATCCATCTCTTGTCGTCTTTCTCCGCGAAGCAAATTAGTCATTCCATAATTTCCTTCATGACAGGCATATTCATATAGCAGACCATCAACTTTAGTCATTGGCACCATGGCGGTAATTTTGTCGGTGAACGTACCAGGATCATCCACCGTAAATTCATACTCAACGGTCGCATCGTTGACTCGAGTAAATTTTTCGGTGAGAAATTTATCGAAAGAATCTCCATTGGGTGAGCCGATAAGGCTTTGTGTCATGCCAGTAAAATTTTGGGACTCAACTACTAAAGTATCTCCATCCCAATAACCTCGGGAATCACCGGACCAGAGCCGGATATCATCATCGAGCCCAGGACCCTCACTCAATGGGATGATGCGCGCGTCGTGTATCATTTCTGTAATTATGACCACGTGATCACGATGCTGTACTAATTGGACATTATTATTGTAGCTGCTGGGCATAAA
>CAWKZI010000469.1:0-2590 GCA_963854365.1 Gammaproteobacteria bacterium | reverse complement strand
ATCGAAGAAGAAATCATTTAGGTTAAGTGGCTGAATCGCTTGTGGAGACGTCAGGCCTCCCGTACCTGCTAAAATACCTGCGCGTTTGGAACCGGTATATTTGAAATTATGGTTAAGATTCCCGAAACCCCTAAGCACATCAAGCACAAAACTACGCTCATCAATTCCAATATCCCCATTTAGAGCGTTTGCGTTTATAGCTTTAGCCAGTAATTCCGTAATACTGCCTCGCATTGCCGTTATAACTTCTCTCGCCCTTACCGGGGTTCCGCCAAAGGCTGCAGAATCGTGAATATAAGCTCCTCGATTATCATTAACCAATGCTTGCAAAGGCACATTCAGTTCGCGGCAATAAGCAAGTAAATTACTATGGTGTTGAGAAATACGAGCAGGGCCGGCGTTAAAGTAGAGCTCTTCTTCGTTATCAAAAGTACAAATCTGTTGGCTATCAACTTCATCTACGATTGATCCAGAACGGATGGTATGATTGCGCCCCCCAGGCCTTTCCCGAGCTTCAATCACGTAAAAAGGAAATCCTGCCTTTTTAAGCTCATAGCCCACACACAGGCCGGAAATCCCCCCTCCCAATACCGCAATAGTGGGCTTCACTCCTGCATTCAGTTGATTTGCTCTGGCTTCCCATTGATTGCGAAGCTCCGCACCTGCTGCATCGCCAGGCATTAACAAACCCATTGAAATCATGGCTTGATAAACGGCAGCACTGCCTCCGGCCTCTCCTACGGAGTGCAGAAATTCTCGCCGAGTTTTAGTGTTTTCGTCTTTAGTCATCTTTTGTCTAGATCGAATGTTTTTCACAATAACATCTCAGGAAATACGTTACGAAGGACTGTATTTTGGGAGGAGAGAAGACCTCCCCCAAAACACTCCCTTTACTATTTTTGTCTTTAACTATTGGCTTAGGAATTATGTGGGTAAGAATAAGATATTAGCAAGTCCACGCATTGACACTAGCTACCCGTGCCGCATTCCGAAAACGAAGACAGGTTTTCTAGAGTCGCTATCGCTAATAAAAGGCTACCAGATCCATCCGTTAAGCTGGCGTATGATGCACCATTTCCTGATCCAATTTACAAAGCTAGACCTTTGATAATGCCGCAGCGGGTTCCAAATGCAGTTATTATCACATGCGCTCATGACAGGGATCGTGAGTTCGAATCAATAATTATAAACATCCGGGATGGGTCAATATTCACAGCGTCAAGGAGTAACGCATTTGCTGGACTGGTTTGGCCTTCTGTGGGAGCTTGTATCAAAATCTAATTAGGGGACATTACCATGTCGGACTCTTCGAAAATCTTAACAATATGGTCAATAGCAAATATAACCAACCTCCTGGGTATGACGGGAATAATTGGGTCATTAGTTTTTGTCGGAATAGAAATCCAGCAAAATCAGAACATCGCGATGGCAAGCCAACTACAGGCCAGAAATGATGCCTTAATGGCTTTCTACTCGTCGCCTCTCGAAGGCAGCACGACCGCCTTACTTCTAATGGAGGGTGGCATTGAACCAGATATAGATTGGTCAAACGATGAAGAACGGGCGACCTTGGTTGCCATCGTAAGAGTTCGGATCATTAGCCTTTTGAATTCTTTTAATCAATACAACGCGGGATTAATTGACCAAGGTACATTTACTTATGCAATGAATAGATCCTTGCAGATATATGAAAATTGTAGGCTACGACCTACAGTTATTCAGAGGGTCCCTAGGGGGTTTCTAGACTACTTAGAGAATAACTCGATTGTTATTTGTTAGACGTTAAGGCTGTATTTTGGGGAATTAGGCGAGATAGTTCCTTATGCAATATCTAGCGCTAGGATTTGTCCTATGTCGAGGGGCTTCGGTGGCGAAACAGGCACATTGCAATGAACAAACTACTAACAACAATAACCCTGCTCTGCTTTTCAATTGCTACTAGAGCATGTTTATTATGAAAAAAGTTAGCTTAGATGTTTAGGTTCAGCTGGTTGGCGTCTTGAGTGTTGTATTTACTGGGCTTAAGGCGTTAGCTGCACCTCATTGAGAAAGTCTAGCATAGCCTGACTCACCTCTTCAGGTGCCTCCTGTTGCACCCAATGACCAATCTTTGGAATTAAAACAACTCCGCGCAAATCTTCCACAACTCTAGACATACTGCGGGTTAATTGTTCCTGCCCTGCACCACCGATTACTACATCTTCTGCTCCCGCAATAAAAAGTGTTGGCACCCGCACCTTCACTCCTTCTAAATGTGCAGTGATTTCCCAATTACGATGAAAGTTTCGATAGTAATTTACGCCACCTCTAAAACCTGCGTTTTCAAATTGAGAAACGATGTAATCTAAATCTTCTTTCAGCAACCAATCTGGCATGCCAATGGGTGCGCCCAATCGACCAATCCAGCCACCTGCTGACCTTTTAGGATCAGTAATTGCTCTAGGCTGTCGAGGTGAGTCAGGAGACAAATACAAACCGCCAAGTAAACCTCGAGGATCACTGTCATATTCTTTTTCAGCTACGCCGCCGGGCTCGTTGTGATAAAGAATGTAGTAAAAATTATCACCAAAAGCCGCCTTCCAACTTTCGA
>CAWKZI010000468.1:0-2593 GCA_963854365.1 Gammaproteobacteria bacterium | reverse complement strand
CACATACGAGGGATGATTGTTGAAAACGTAGATGAAGGCGGTGGTGCTCAACGTGCGGGAATCAAGCCCGGAGACGTGATCACTAGAGTCGAAGATACACCAGTAATCGATGGGCAAAATATCGTAATGGAAATTCGCAACAAAAAGCCTGGAGATACGATAACCATCCAAGTCTATCGAAACGGGCAAACAATTAGCTTGCCAACAACTTTGGGTTTCGGCCCAGCAAGCATAATCGGGCAATAACGTTCAGGCTTTTGGCTCGGTTTCTTGGTTTAAGCGATATTCAGCAGACAGAGCATGTGCTTGAAGATTTTCATTCCTTGCTATTTCAGCAGCCGTTGCCGCCAAATTATTTGCACCTTCTGCAGAACAGCTGATGATTGAGCTGCGTTTCTGAAAATCGTAAACTCCTAAAGCAGAGAAGAATCTTGCAGTTCCAGAGGTAGGGAGCACGTGACTTGGCCCTGCGCAGTAATCACCTAGCGCCTCAGCGCTATATCTTCCCAAAAAAATGGCGCCAGCATTTTCAATAGAGCTAAGTAACTCATTAGGGTTTGCAACTGATAATTCGAGGTGCTCAGGAGCGATTAGGTTACTCGCCATTACCGCCTTTTCCATATCTTCTGCCAGAATAAAAATTCCACGATTATTAAGGGATTCAGAAATAATATCTTTTCTTTCCATATTTGGAAGTAAACGATCAATACTTTCAGCAACGCTGTTTATGAATTCAATCTCAGTAGTAATTAGAATCGATTGAGCTTGTTCATCATGCTCTGCTTGTGAAAACAAATCCATTGCTATCCAATCAGGGTCCGTGCTCCCATCACAAATAATAGTTAATTCCGAAGGTCCCGCAACCATATCGATGCCAACCTCACCAAACACCTGTTTCTTAGCGACGGTGACATATATATTTCCCGGCCCAGTAATCTTGTCTACCTTAGGGATAGTTTCTGTTCCATACGCTAGCGCTCCAATTGCCTGTGCACCGCCAATGGTAAACAAGCGATTCACACCAGCTAACGCCGCTGCCGCGAAGACCAGATTTCCATCTTCTCCATAAGGAGTAGGTACCGTTGCGATTATTTCTTTTACTCCTGCTACCTGCGCTGGAATCGCCAACATCAATATCGAGGAAGGGTAATTTGCTTTACCCCCGGGGGCGTATATCCCCACCCGTTGTAGAGGACTAACTTTCTGGCCATAGACTGAACCGTCAGCTTCTTCATAATGCCAGGAAGGTTGTTTCTGTTTCTCGTGGTAATTCCGAATTCGTTCCGCTGCGTGATTAAGAGCTTGACGTTGTATATTCGTAATATTATTTAGTGCTGCCTGGAGTTGACCCTCGGTTACCAATAAATCATTCATACTACTAGCTTGAAAACGATCGAACTTATTAGTGTAGTTAACTACAGCCGCATCTCCAGATTTTCGTACATCTCTCAATATCGAACTAACCGTCTCCGTGATTTCATCGGTAACTAGCATTTCTCGATCGAGACAATTCGCCAAGTCAGCTTCAAATCCTGAATCCGCTGTAGATAAGCGCTTTATTGAAATGGTGTCACTCATAGTTATTAATCAACGTTATTAGAATTTGGGGGGCTGATAACTTGATGATGTTAGCCTTCAATTATAGGGGCTACGGCTTTGTTCAATTTTCCAAGCACATCTCTAATTATAGAATTTTTTATTTTCATTGATGCTTTGTTCACAATTACACGAGAACTAATATAAGCAATGACTTCTTTAGCCTCCAGACCATTGGCTTTTAGCGTCTTACCTGTATCCACAATGTCAACGATGGAATCAGCCAGCCCCATGGCGGGAGCAAGCTCCAGTGCACCATTTAATTTGATCAGCTCAATCTGCTGCCCCTGTTCAGCAAAATACTGCTTAGCGATGTTGGTAAACTTGGTCGCCACCCTTAGTCTTCCCGACCTTACTGATTCTCTCACCGGTTCTGCCGTCATTATGCGGCATTTAGCTATTTTTAAATCCAAAGGTTCGTAAAACCCCGCACTCCCATGCTCCATTATTAGATCTTTTCCAACCACGCCAATGTCAGCGCTGCCAAACTCCACGTAAGTGGGAACATCAGAACCCCGAATCACCATAATTTTTACATTACTTAAATTAGTATCAAAGATTAATTTCCGGCTTTTGGAAATATCCTCGCACGGCACAATATTGGCCTGCTCAAATAGTGGAAGCACCTCTTCTAATATCCGACCCTTAGTTAACGCAATGACAAGTTGGTTTGTATTCATAGGAATTTTATTAATATTAGTAACTGACCTTAAAAGTTGAGTTAGCAAAAGTTTATTAAATCGTTTACCTATTTGTTAGGATGGAATTCGTCGAATTTTTGCACCAAGTGATTGTAATTTTTCTTCGATACATTCATAGCCTCGATCAATATGATAGATTCTATCTACGGTGGTTTCATTTTCCGAAACCAGGCCGGCGATAATAAGGCTTGCAGAAGCACGTAAATCTGTCGCCATTACTGGGGCGCCCTTTAAACTTTCGACTCCTTCAACAAATACCGTGTTTCCTTCAACTTTCATCGATGCGCCCATTCTAT
>CAWKZI010000467.1:0-2596 GCA_963854365.1 Gammaproteobacteria bacterium | reverse complement strand
GGTCTTGACTGGTATATTTACTGCTGAAATGTTTGGTGGTACGGGCTTAGAAAATGGCATCTCATCACAATTGTGGATACAGATTAAGAGTGTAATTTTTACGATTGTTTATACCGGGGTATTGAGTGCAATAATCCTTAAAGTCTTAGATATAACAATGGGGCTGCGAGTTAGCGAGGAAGACGAACAGGAAGGTCTTGATCTTAGTTCTCATAATGAAAGTGGATATGTTCTTTAAGTTTTCATGGGAGAAAGGTTAGAAAAGAATTAGATCTCTCGTTGAATGCATGAATGATATTAAAGCGCCTTTGGAGACAAAGGCGTTTTTTTTTGGTAACCATGCGGGAGTAAGCGGACTCAGTTTTTTATCTACTTAAATCTATATCGTTGAATATGGACGGCAGGGTAACCATGTCTGATTATGGATTGTTAGATGCAGATAGTTAACTATAGGCTATACAAAGACGGGCCAGCTGGATAGATCTTCTAAGTAGTCCTTAGAGGTCACCATAGAGATGTTGCAAAATTGCCAGAGCGGCTATTGGCGCAGTTTCCGTTCTTAAGATTCGGGAACCTAATGCAGCGATACTGGAACCAGTGTCCCTCGCTGCCAAGAGCTCCTCTTCCGCAAAGCCTCCCTCAGGCCCAACTAACAGATTGATTGAATCGCTGGTTGGGAGGTCTGAGAGGTTAGCTTCGCCTTTCGGGTCGATTAGCACTGTGAGGGATGTCTGCGGTGAACCTAGCCATTTGGTTAGTTGCATTGGCTCATTAATTATCGGCACATCTAGGCGCCCACATTGTTCGCTGGCACTCACCGCTATTTTTTGCCAATGACGTAATCTGCCCTCTACTCTTTCTGTTTTGAGCTTTACATCGCCATATTGTGAATAGAATGGAGTAATACTTGCTACCCCTAACTCCGTCGATTTTTGAATTCCATAATCCATTCGATCTCCTTTGGAGAGGCCTATGTACAGATTTATTTCCAAAGAACCAAGCGCAGGCTTTATAAGTCTCTGTATGATTTCTACTTCAACTTCATGCTTGGCAACCTTAGCCAGTCGTGCCAGAAATTCTCCATCTCTGCTATTAAATAGACGCAGATCATTCCCTTCGCGTAAGCGAAGCACTTTGCTCAGATAGTGAGAGGACTCTTTCGAAAGGCAGAGAGACTGGCCGTCGCACAGAGCTTGTTCCGTGAATAAGCGTGAAGTTCGCACCCGCTGCTACTCCCCGTTTTTAATCGAAAGGTTTTGCCAGATTTGACTAACGCTAAATGCGAGATTCATGGAATAGAAATGCAGACCTGGTGCGCCCCCTTCTAATAGTTGTTCGCATAGCCTTGTGACTACATCGATGCCAAAAGATTTAAGACCTTCTGTATCATCGCTAAAACCCGTTAGCCTTTTGTCTAACCATTGTGGAATCTCAGCTCCACAGTTTGCGCTAAATCTTGCAAGATTCGAGTAATTTGTAATAGGCATGATGCCTGGGACAATTGGAATTGTGATACCTTGGCTTGCACAATAATCTACAAAACGAAAATAACAATCAGGGTTATAGAAGTATTGTGTGATTGCTGAGTCCGCTCCTGCAGAAACCTTATTTTTAAAATAACTAACGTCTGAGGCATAACTTTTAGATTCAGGGTGGGTCTCCGGATAACAGGCAACTTCGATATGAAAATAGTCACCTGTTTCTTTGCGGATGAACTCAACTAGTTCGTTAGCATATCTATGCTGAATGGCTGCCCCCATTCCAGAAGGATTGTCGCCACGCAGCGCCACCAACCGATTAATGCCAGCATCTTTATATTCCGCTAGTAAGGCAAGAATTTCTCTATCTTCATCGCCGCCAAAAGAAAGATGTGGAGTAAGGGCTGAACCCTCATTATTATACTGTAGAACAATCTCCTTCGTTCCTTGCTTGGTGGTACCGCCCGCACCGTAGGTCACTGAAAAGAAATCAGGTCTTAGTTGGGCAAGTTTTCTATGAACTTCGTCCAGCTTGGCTTTTCCAGCTTCGGTCCGAGGCGGGAAAAACTCAACACTGAAATTTCTTTTTCTTGCCGTATTCATGATTGGTCTAATTAAGCTCTTCTAGTATTTATAACTATCATTCTTGAACGGGCCTTGGACAGCTACATTAATGTAATCTGCTTGGGTTGCCGTAAGTTTTGTGAGCACACCCGCAAAGCCTTTCACCATCAGCGCGGCAACTTCTTCATCAAGGTGTTTTGGCAATACCTCAACGCTAAGGTTTTCAGATTTAGATTCTTCTGGCAAATCGGCGAATTTTCTTTCGTATAAGAATATTTGCGCCAAGACTTGATTCGCAAAAGAACCATCCATAATGCGTGAAGGGTGCCCAGTAGCATTTCCAAGATTTATTAACCTTCCTTCAGACAATAAAATCAAATAGTTATCTTTATTGGCTATGCCGTCGCGATAAATTTTATGAACTTGTGGTTTAACTTCTTCCCACTCCCAATTGTCTCGCATGAATTGGGTGTCGATTTCATTATCGAAGTGACCGATGTTACAAATAATGGCACCTGGTTTAGCCTGTTGTAGCATGAATTGATCGCAGACAT
>CAWKZI010000466.1:0-2611 GCA_963854365.1 Gammaproteobacteria bacterium | reverse complement strand
CTGGGGTATTTTCTTGCCGACGTTAATCGAACTGCCGTATTTTCACATCGGTCCCAGTTCTTTGTGCCGTTCAACTTCGACTGACTAGACGTCAAAATATTCTTCTTCACGGTCCATTTGTCCGAGCTTCGAGTATCTGGGGACCTATCAATTTCTCTTCCTATCCACTTTTAATCAATCACGAAAAGGTCCATCCTGAATCGAGTTAGGCAGGCCGTAATTGGGCCGCGAATTCAATAAATCTAGAGTCATTGCTGCCCTCCCGTTAAATGCCACCCAATCCTCATAGCTTCGACAAATGCTTTTGCGAATATAGGTGAACGTATCAGCCTCCTGAACACAATAAACATGTTTTTCAGGGGGCAATTCACAATTGTATGCAACGAGCTCCACCCCATTCATATTGGTGAAGGAAGGGCTGCTGCAGACAGAAACAACAGTGGCCAAGCTCACTAGAAGTAGATATTTCATGACATCTATTCTAGCCGATCAATCACAGTAGTCAGAGGAATCAGAGGATTCAAAACGATCGTGCTTATCTCAATTAGATAGAGCAATCGCCTCATAACCCGTTTCCCAGGGATTCGAGCCCTCGATAATGGAGGAAAAGACAGCGCCAAAGCAGTCCTATTTAGCGTATTTACGCAGCGTCTTGATTCAGGACGATCCGGCTCAACCCTTATCCCCCATCGTTCCCATCGTTGGTAGTGGCAACAATCTACATCATGGCAGTACTAAACCAATTTTCGCTACAAATCAGCACGCGGGCTCCCAGGGTATTAACTCTCGTTTTTCGAATTTCCTATGTTAAGCTAATACGGATCGTGGTTTTACCGAATTTTCTAACTGCCACTCACTCAACTAACCACCTAACTAATTATTTACTTATGTCCGTTTCCCTACAAGATCAACTCAAAAAATCTGGCTTGATAGACGACAAGAAAGCCAAGCAACTCAAGCGCGCAAAAAACAAACAGGAAAAACTTGCTCGTAAGACCAAGAACCCTGCCGTAGATCAATATAAGTTAGAACAGGATCGAGCAAAGTCAGAGAAGATCACGAAAGACCGGCAGCTGAATTTGGAGAAGAATAGGCAAGCAGAAAAACATGCAGTGGTGGCTCAGATAAAACAGCTCATTGAAATGAACATTGTCGCGAAAGACGGTGATCAGAAATTCAGTTTTACCGATGGTAGTGTAATTAGGCATATTTACGTCAGTCAAACTCAAATTGATCAACTCAGTCGCGGCGCACTTACAATAGTTAGGCAAAAAGACGGACAAAAACATAATCACGTATTAGTCCCCATGGGTGTAGCAAAGAAGATTGAACAGCGTGATGCTAAGGTCGTAGTGTTTAAGGCACAACAAAATACTATTTCCGAAGAAGATGACCATTATGCAGATTTTCAAATCCCGGATGACTTAACTTGGTAAGCTCAAGAGTGCTTAAGGTACTGGGAATTTAGTTTTGCGCCTTCTTGGCTAACTCTTGATCTAGAAAAAATACGTTGCTCCTCGAGATAGCAGTTTGGATGCCTGATTTTGGTTCGGTGTTCGGCCGGCCTCAGGATTCGATTGGAAAGAAACACTTAGAATTTTCAGGCTATTCTCGTAAACTGAATTCGGTTGACTTTCCTCATAATCCGTTTGTATCGGATTCCAATTCCAGTAGCCCCACCAATATCATTTGTTGATAAAAAATAATGAACCTGGATTCTATCGAGCGCATGCTGCTCAGGTACGAAAGTACATGAGCCGAGACAGACCTAAGATTCATCCTCGACAACTCTATAGATACCATTCTCAGCGTGAGCAATTCCGGCTTGCTACTATCTTGGAACAATAGAACTGAGAACGTATTTGGATATACCAGCGCACATATAATTAGGAAGATGTATATAGATGAGCTTTTTTCTCGGAATTATTAGCACAGAAACGTGGACCAGGAGGAAGCTATTAATGTACCTATGGAGCGAATAGATGGAAAGATATTCCCTGTCACAGCTAGAATAAAAACCATCATAGATGGCTCGGTCACATATACTATTTATGTAATTAGAGATCGCGAAATAGAATCTTAATAGCATGAATTAGATTGACGCTATCTGCACGGGAAATAGAAATGATAACGGTAAGGGCATAGAGGATCGCGGATGAAAATATTGTGGGCCAACAAAATGATCGCTATCGCGACCCTCATACTTATACCCACCCTAATACTTCTCTGGTGGTATATGTCCACGTTATAGGATGTGAGGGACAGCCGCTACTAAAGCAATCTATAGCCAGACGAGATGACTTGCATTTGATAGTCGACGACTTCTCTATAAGAGGAAAGCGGCCTGGCCTCATCTACAAATGAAAAGGAAAAACTGTTCTTAACTAGCCCATCATTAGCATCGAGCGATACCGATCTACTTCAGGAAGGCTGGGCCAATTCGAGATCGCGCTCTGAGTCTCGATAGTCTAGATAGAGAAATGCCGTCATGATGATTGTCGCCAGCATAGAGGTGACGATAAGTATGAGGATGAAATCTTCCCACCCCCCTTCTTTGTTTGCCACGGCACCACCAATGAAGTCGAACATCATTGCGCCAAAGTAGGCAAAC
>CAWKZI010000465.1:0-2620 GCA_963854365.1 Gammaproteobacteria bacterium | reverse complement strand
GGCCAATTGATTAATTCTTCAGGGGTCGCCGAACCCGATGCATTCACAAGAATTGTTTCGATATCACCTTGGTTATGTTTCGAAGACAAAGAAAGTTCGAGAGCCTGACCAAATAACTCGCCATTTAAATGACTCTCCTCCAGGCCGGTTTGAGTGTCGAAAATAACTGGACCGGTGAGTTGATCGACAACAAGACCATAACTTGGAATTACAATTTTATTTTCTGAGACTGCAAGATTTAACCTTACCTCTGTCTCGGCATTCGTCTGTGAGAGAGGAACTTTGATATCGATCTCGGCAGCAAAATTACCTTGAGCCTCCCAGCCTGCAAAAGTATTTTTTAATTTTTCGCCAACAGGTACAGTTTGCAAAAAGTCCAAGCCCTGAGTGGTTAAGCCTGCAGCCTGCCCATTAATGGTGATCCAATTTTCGTCTAATTCATTTCTACGAATATCTCCGATGGCAGCACCGATCTCGATACCCACACTACTGCCACTCCTGACTTCAACATCTATATTGTTATCATCCGTATATATCACAGCATCTAAATCAGATAAATTTGGCCACTCATCGGCATAGTTCAATTCGCCATCAGATACCTGAAAGAAACTTTGAAAGGTTTTAGTTTCAGGAGCCGCCCCAAGCAAAGTCGATCCTCTATAGATCACACCGCTGTCGAACACCGAACCACCGAGAACCGCGCTATCTAGCCAGGCCATGTTGCTTCTTAGAGCAGGCGCAATATTGGGACCATTCGGCAAGAACAGTGCCTTCCGTGTTGCATCAACACGCTGCGCTCCTACTAGAAGCTCAAAGTCAGCCTCACGTTCACCGTTCGCATGCTGATGGATCATGGAAGCAAATTGAACCCGACCATCCGCTGCCGCTGAATCCGCGACAATGATGCTGCTAACTAACTGCACCCGTTGTCCGTCATTCATGTCTATTTCGTAGCTAAAGTTGCCATTCACATGGTTGTAGTCCCAAACCTCGGTGAAAATATTTGGTATATTGATACTGAACTTATCAGAATCGATCTCTGCTAAACCCGTGACCAACTTAGCCTTAATATCGTAATCAACTTCTGCATAACCATTGATACCCCAGATATTGGGCGAACCATTTCTTGATGAAAGCTCTCCATCACTAAGATTGGTTTTAATAATCCAATGCTCATCACTTTCTTCATCGAGCGGTATGAATGCAGAAAAATTCTTAAGTTGGCCGGAAGGTAAATACTGCTCCAATTGCTCACTCACACTATCACCCAAAAGACCACTACTGAGAGCGACGCCACTGAGTAGGGCTACGTCGAGGCTATCTGCTTGTACTATCAAACTTTCATTGGGGTGGAGGGCTGCAAATATATTAAATGGCCTCCAATAGGAGTCTTCCCAAGAGAGCCCCATATCAGAAAGCGAAAGTTCCCAAGCCCCCGCTTCAGTCTTGCTCAGTTTAGTTAAGCCTTCAATATTTGAAAGCGTCGAAGGCATTTCTTCACCAGAGTATAAAGTGACACTGCCTAGTTTCATTTGGGAAATAAAATTAACAAATTCTCCATCAGCAAAATGAATCCAAAAATCTCCACCACCATTCAATTCTTCAAAGTTAACCTCGTAGATTGGTTGAGCACTGACTAAATTCGTGTAATCCGCCTCTGGAATATCAATATGCAATCTGCCATCAATCTCAGCTAACTCCTCACCTTTCACTTCTAATGACAAAGCAAGCTGCTGATCGCTGTTTTCCAAATTCGTATTTATGTAGAGAAAATGAGTTCGATCGAAATTTCGAATACTTGCAGATCCATTTATAAAACTGAAGTTGCTGCCATTTCTAGTACTAACATTCATTTTCATATTGCGTAGATTAAGACTAGATATGCTTAGAAACGATTGGTAAATAGTATCTAAATCGAGAGGAGCATCAACTGCTAAATCGAGCCCACTAATTTGCCATTGCCCGGAATCTAGCTGCTCAATATTTACTTCCAAAGTTTCAATGACAAAACCTTCAAGTACCCAGCGGCGTTGCCAAATACTTTGAGGAATATCCAAAATCAAAGTAGCGCTATCAAATACTAGAGCACTGGCTTCAGAATCGCTGAATTGATCACTATTCTCGCCAAGCAAAATACTCAGGCCATCAACTCGAATAATAGGATTGAAGCTCTGAAAACTACCAGTGAGGGATTGAATGCTGACTGGTACACCAGTCAACGCAGTAATTTGGGATTCAAAAAAGGAAGAATATCGTGCTACAACTGGCATAAACTGCCTGCCTGCACTTACATATACCGCCATTAAAACCAAGACGACAATAACCAACAAGATGACTTGCTGACGTAATTTTTTGAGAAATTTAAGCAGCATGCTAATAGCAATATTACCGATTTCTAGTTGGTTCCCAACGCTCAGTGCAGCCAGACTTGTCTAAAAATAGCTATAATTCAGCTCTGAGAACCTGTCTAGGCTATGGTTATAACGTAGTCAGCCTGAACAGGAATTTAAAATAATGCGCTTTTGACTTCCAAATCATAATACCCAATAAAGTAATAAACCTATGTCAACGCTCTAATTCATTAGCCTTAGGCTCTCGAAATACTATTAAGAAAGCACTA
>CAWKZI010000464.1:0-2620 GCA_963854365.1 Gammaproteobacteria bacterium | reverse complement strand
CCCAGCAACCTAGCTTGCAGCATGCCACCGTAGCCGTTGTAATCCATTTGTCCCAGGCCACTGCCGGCGTAGACGCATATTTGGTCGGGTGAAACTTTTTGCTTGAGTTCATCCCAATCAAGGCCCACTGAGTTTATCGCCTCGGAGGCAGCATAGACGGTGAGTTGTAAGCCTCGAGGATGGTTCCTGGAAGGATAAAGCGTAGCGGGATCAAAGCCGCTAGGAAGCTGTCCGGCACTGTGTACTGATGACTTTCGATAACACTGCAGCAATACGTCAAAATTTTCAGTAGCCGTGATGAGTAATTTGTTTGAAAAATGATCTTCGCTATCCTTAACTGACCAGCCCGGTGGTAATGGATCTGGGAGATGCTTCTTGCTCAGTTCAAATTGTAAGGACTCGCCATCGGTTGAGGCAACAGATGCCCTGCGGTGAAAAAGCAAATGGTCCGGATCAAAAAGATTCTGTTCCAGCTCTCGAACTAACGATTGCTCATCAAGCTGAACGGATATAGAGCTTAAATAAGAGTCTAGCTCCACAGCTTGGCCATTACTCGCGAACCATTGCCCGCCTTCAAAGCGTAATTTGCCAGTCAATGCTGCTAAACTGAGTCGAGTGTTTTGCGCTTTCTCGATTGGCAGCGCATCTAAAACCATCCGTCGGTAGGCATGGTGACCCGCGCTACGACCTGCTGCATTGATGCCGCCAAAGCCGGCTATTACCGGTAAATTTGCCATACAGGAACTGCCGTTAAGTTGCTTCACAACATGGAATTAATAGAATTGATCGATAGACTATAGATAATTCGATGAATCAGGGAGTAGGTTAAATTAGACATAAAATATGGTATTCTGGCTAATTAGAATTATTACATGACGCTAAGCAATAGCTTTAAAGGCAACTGACGAGATTTTCCTGAGAATTACTCCTCTTCAGAGCTGACGAGAACCGCCTATGACCCTTTGGGTAAGATTAGTCTTGGCTTGCGGTCACATCGTTGTTACATAACTTGCATAAACTACTAGCGCCACATAGCATGTCCTTGGCCAATCTAATCCGCCATTCTTGGAGGCAAAATGAGTATCAAAAGAATTATTACTTTCGTGACAGCTACACTGTTTATGTTTGTTGTTTATTCAGCTACTGCACAAAATCAATTTGAAGGTGTCACTATCCAGACTGTTACGGTTGGTGGAAATGTGTCCATGTTGGTAGGGCAGGGTGGAAACATCGGCGTGTCAGCTGGCGATGATGGCATTTTAATAATCGATGATCAGTTTGCTCCTCTTGCTGGACGAATAAAGTCTGCTATCGAATCTCTAGGGTCAGCAGTACCTAAGTTTGTTTTAAATACTCACTTTCATGGTGACCACACTGGCAGTAATGCAGAATTTGGTCTCGATAGTCTCATTGTTGCTCATGAGAATGTTCGTTCCCGTTTGGAAGCAGCAGATTCTCCTGCGTCTGCCTTGCCCGTGGTAACTTTTGATGACGATGTTACGGTACATTTTAATGGCGAAGATGTGACATTAATTCATATGCCGGCTGGTCACACCGATACTGACAGTGTTGTTATGTTTTCGGAATCCAATGTAATTCATATGGGCGATCATTTCTTTAACGGTGGCTTTCCCTTTGTTGATCTTGATAATGGTGGAACTGTTCAAGGTTACTTAAGTAATCTTGAGCGAGCACTTTCATGGATTCAGTCGGACACTAAAGTTATTCCTGGCCATGGTGCGTTGGCAACCAAGGCTGACTTAGAAGCTTTTTATGGTGTGGTAAAAGATACCTCTACCGCAATCCGAGTGATGAAATCTCAACAAATGAGTAAAGAAGAAATCGTCAGCGAGGGTCTTGGAGATATGTACGAAAGTTGGGGGCAAGGATTTATTAATGAAGAGCGCTGGATAGGAACAGTGTTTGACAGCTATCCTCGCTGAGGCAAAGTTAAACCAGGAAAACATGAGACCTGACAATTACCGCCGAGTTATTTCGGCGGTATCTTTTAAATAAATTAGGCTAGTGAAACTCTCAAATAAATTCTTCCAAAAAGTATCTAATTCTCACATCAGCTTGGGAATCCCTGCCAGTTACTCTAATGATTGTGGTTTGCCTTTCTGCGAGGAGCCCAGTTCTCTGGTAGATACTGAATTGGACTTCTATCGGCGCCCACAAAAACTGACTCCTGCTGCTTTGCAGGCATGGACAAAATTAAGGAGTGCGGCGGACTCTGCGGGGGTAAATTTATTTCTAATTTCGGCATTTCGAAGTCTTGAGTATCAGCATGAATTGATTAATAAGAAGTTACTACAGGGCCAGATTATCGAAGATATTTTAAAAGTTAATGCGGCTCCAGGATACAGTGAACATCACACAGGTAGGGCGGTAGATATTGGTACGGTTGGTTGTGATGCTCTTGTTGAAGAATTCGAAAATACTGAAGCATTTCAATGGCTTAGCTTAAATGCCCAAAAGTTTGAGTTTACTCAGAGTTATCCTAAAAACAATCCTTCGGGTATTGGTTACGAGCCTTGGCATTGGTGTTTTCGAGCGGAGGGCTAGGTGTTTAGACAAATGGTTCTGAAAGGGGTAATCTGATAGTCGCATACAAGAAGGA
>CAWKZI010000463.1:0-2630 GCA_963854365.1 Gammaproteobacteria bacterium | reverse complement strand
AGAAAAATTATCTAAAGCTAAACAGGCGTTCGAAGATTTAATCGATGTTCACCCAAATAGCCCTAATGCAAAACAAAATCTAGAAGTAGTTAACGAGAGTTTGCGATTCAATATTATTTAGGGTTAATCCACCGATCTCCGAGAGCTAGTTATCGAGATAACCCCATCAAAATATACCGAAATAAAAAAAGGGCTGTTAATTAACAGCCCTTTTTTACTAACTAGATTAATAAGATTTTATTACTGTCTAGTTCCACTTACATCGAAAGCTCCAAAATCGCTTTCAAATGCACCATTTAATGCATCTCCTTCAACGCTGCCACTGAATTCAAGAACTAATGTTTGTCCTTGTGCATCAATCTCACCAGTGAAAGCCATAGTATTGCCATCAAAAGTAACGCCGTCGAATGGAGTGTCACCCAGAGCTTCTGCAGCCATGCTGCCAGACCCATCTTCATTGATAGTAAGTACAGCTGGCAAAGCACCAAGGGGCGTGTTCATTTCGATATCCCAAACACCCACTCCTGGTGGCGGGCCACCGGCAGCACAGCCAACAAGAACAGATAGAGACAAGACCAACAATCCGCTTATAATTTTTTTCATAACATTTTCCACCTTATAAAGAATCAATACTCAAACAAGATAACCACGGAAGCTTGTCAATCGCCGTTTCTCGCTGCTATTTGCAGTTCTGCCCCCTATCATTCTATGATCTAGCTCTTTCTACGAAGAGTTAATCAATATTTCGAAACGGTGACCCTATTGTCCGGTTAATATCGCCCCAGTCAACTCAAATAATGGAGCTTTCAACGCTTTTTTAGATCTTCGCACTTATATCTAATGACCTTCATTGAATCCTCCATGCAGTCAGCCAACGCTGACTGGAGAGTTCGAACCCTAATGAATAAATCAGCTCTCGTTCTAATCCTGGCATGTGGGCTGCACCATAAAATATACTGAAGTTTGAGATTGGCGAATTTGACGATTCTATTGCTTCATTTTCGCTAAGAACTTGCCGTAAGACCCCCAATGCCGCGTCATTTCGATCGCCTAAGATGGTCAACTGCTGCTCTAATTGCTGCCCAACTAGGATTCCCCCACCGCGGGCAAGCTCCTCCGCCAGCAGAAATTTAAATGCCATTACCTGATCATCTGCCGCTAAAGCTCGAATAATAGAAAATAAATTAAATGAAGACACTGACTCCCCCGCAGCTAACGCGGCTTGATCACTGGCAATTTGCGCGATCGCGAGGCTGATAAACATTGAGAAAAAATTCTCGTTCTTTGCCTCCATCGTTTCTTCGAGCTGAGCAGGATTTAGATCGGCGTGACGAAAATTTTTTGGCGTGTAGTCAATCTTCTCTAACTGGAAACTAAGCTGGAGAAATTCCGCCATCACTAATTGGAGAAACCCCAAGCCCGATCTACTACGAATATTATCACTTGGCGATGGTCGTTCATTATCATTAGCAACCAACTCATACAGCACTGCATCTTTCGTTATAAAATAATCATTCAGTTCCTGATAATAAAATTCATCACCGATATGTATTGCTGATACTAACTCAACAGTTACGCCTTCACTATTTTTGTAACTGGTAATTGCTGTTTGTAGTTGCCCCTGCCATTCAGCATCGCCATTTAGGAATCTAACAAATTTCGTGGATGACTCAGATTCTTGTGCTACGGAAGGGACGTGAAATAAATAAAAAAGGAGTAACAGATGGAATTGCAGCAATCGAGAAGGCCGTCCAATTTTTTTGATTGGACGTGAATGTGTCTTAAGTGCTCTATCTGAAATAAGGAGAGACATACGTTAACTCGTTTCCAAAGTACCGATAAACAGCCCAATAGCAACCATGAGTTTTTCGGTCGTTTAGAAGACTAGAAATAGACTGCAAGCTTTTAATAGTATATCCATTAACCCCAGGCCAACTGCAATATTTCTTCTACTTGCTGTGCGTTCTCCAAACTTCGAGGATTTTTCCTAACCACTGGATGTTTAATTGCTTGGGCAGCGATTGCTGCGAGCTGGCCTTTCTCGACACCAACTCCCTGCAGCGTTGTTGGAAGGCCTAGGCTCATAATTAAGGATTTGACTGCTACTGCTGCAGATTGATCTGGCATACTGAGCGCTTCTGAAATCCCTAATTGCTGCAGCGATTGATTTACACTATTCCATTCCAAAACCGCAGGCAACATCACGCAAGAGGTATAGCCATGAGGAATACCACACAGGCTCCCAAGAGTATAACCAATACCATGACTTGCTCCGTGGGACAAATTTCCCAGTGCACAGCAAGACAACCACACTGCCTGCTGATTTAAACTTCTAGCCTGCAGATTAGAGGGATCTGCTTTTACTGCAGGTAGAGACTCTGTAAACAATCGCATAGCATGGAGAAAATGCCCCTTAACGTAAGGATTCGCCTCCGGAGAACAATAGCCTTCCACAGCATGATCGAGAGAACGGATGGCAGTTGAAAGCCAAAGCCATTCAGGTGTATGTTGGCTCAATGCAGGGTCATAGATTATGGACCGAGGACAGAGATCAATTCCTCGATAACCTTCCTTCGCCGAAGTTGCAGTATTTAGGACTCCACCATTATTGCTGAATTCCGCTCCAGATA
>CAWKZI010000462.1:0-2657 GCA_963854365.1 Gammaproteobacteria bacterium | reverse complement strand
GGACATCCCATGGCTATCTGTCATTGGACGAAGCAATTGAATCGCAGCCAAATACACCTATAGATGACGAAGAACGCGGCCTGCAAATGCTGTATTCATCAGGCACCACGGGTCGACCTAAGGGCGTGTTACCCAAGCGCGTATCAGGTGAATCAATTCAAGTTATGACACCGTCGGCGGCCACGCTGGGAGTAAAATTTGGTTTTGGTGAAAACACTGTGTACCTGTCACCGGCGCCGCTTTATCACGCCGCTCCACTGACTTACAACACGATTACTATGCACTCTGGTGGCACTAGCATCATTATGGAACGCTTTGATGCTGAGCGCAGCTTAGAACTCATAGAGAAATACCAAATCACCCACAGCCAATGGGTGCCGATCATGTTTATCCGTATGCTGAGGTTAGATGAAAAACTCAGAACTCAATTCGATTTCAGCTCCCACAAAGTCGCTATTCATGCCGCTGCACCTTGTCCGATTGAAATAAAGCAACAGATGATTGCTTGGTGGGGGCCGATTATTAATGAATACTACGGCTCCACCGAAGGCATGGGCTTTACCGCACTGAACTCCGAACAATGGCTGAGCCATCCTGGCTCAGTAGGACCACCGTTAGGTTGTCGAATTAAAATTCTTGACGATGAAGGTCAGGAATTACCAGATGGCGAGATAGGTACGGTCTATTTTGCAGACCGCATAGGCGATTTCAGTTACTACGGTGAGCCAGAAAAAACGGCCGCTTGCATATCGCCTGAAGGCTGGGGCACTGTGGGTGATGCAGGCTATCTAGATGACGACGGTTATCTGTACCTCAGTGACCGAAAAGATTTCATGATCATTTCAGGTGGCGTCAATATTTATCCTCAAGAGATTGAAAATCAATTAATTCTCCACAACGCCGTTGCCGATGTGGCAGTGTTTGGCATACCCAACACAGAGTTTGGTGAAGAAGTGAAAGCGGTAGTACAACCGATAAAATGGCCGGTTGATGAGAAAACAGTGGAGCAAGAATTACTGATTTGGCTGCGCGGTTTTTTATCACCAGTGAAAGCGCCACGTTCTATTGATTTTGTGCAGGAATTGCCGCGCTTGGATAACGGGAAGCTTTATAAGCGCTATCTTCAGCAGCAATACCGAGATAAAGCGAAGCTGCTACATAAATAACGGAGGCAGATTTATTTTTGCATTTCCGACTGGATAAAACCTGAATAATTACCTTGCGCGCTTTTAATTGTGAGTGTCCACTAAATTTTTTCATTTAATCGGCTTTTGCCTAGGTCAGATAAATCATAGACACCACGCGACACGTTCTGAAACCAGCCATAATGATTGTCGTAGACTATGTCCCTGGATTTAGGAAACTCTAGTATCTTCGCTATATCGCTGGCCTTAGTAGCGCCGTGTTTACTTAGGTAATTGGCGATCTCGATGGCTTGTTGTTTGTAGGCGGTCATTCGGCCTGCTTTAGTGGAGGCCCCGCCCAGATTTGGGTCGCCAGCTCGCGCCAGAAACTCATGGATTAGCAATTTTTGTCTTGGTTTGGATTGTCGAGGCTGGTAAGAAGTAGGGCCGACAATAACCTCCACAGTTTTTCGCTCGGGGTTGATAGCGAGCAAACCTAAGCCGAGCATCTTCAAGAGCTTAACAATACGTTTACGTTTCGTCTTTTTTAGGGCGCCACAAGAATGAGGCACACCGATGTAAATAATCGGGCTTAAGATCAGACGGTCAACGCTTTGCAGAATTACTTCCAGATTAAGCGACAGTTTCAGTTCGATTATAGTGGTCGGTTGCGCTTCTTCGTTGGCAGCGAGTTTCTTAATCGCAACGACATCGCAGTTTTCAACTTCGGCTTTAACTTCGTAGCCTTGTTTTTCGAGAAATTTTTTCAAAGGAAGATAGAGATCAGATTCTTTCATAATGAACGAAGCATAGTTTTTTAATCAATGATCAAAAGAGTCAAAGAACTTTTATCCATAAAGCTAACACCAAGAAATCAAATCACTCTACCTCTATAATTGTAGCAACTTTGGGCAAAACCAGCATTAAGTTGTTAATTCAGGAGTGCTCCTTATGCTCCTCTTTGATCTTACAATTTCTCCAATCAAATCAATCTACTCTTACCCCTTTGATTAGGTTTCTAGCAATCTGAAAAAAATCCTCCTTGAATTTTCTGTAACTGTCAGTAAATTTAACACCTCGATAGCCCGCGAACTTCAACTGCTTGATTCTGTGGGAAAATTTTTTTGGCACAAATACTCCGCCCATTACCTATATTCTTCGTTGAACTAATCAAAAATCCTGAACCCTGATTACTCAATCAAGACACTTGGAACGATAAATATAAAAGCAAATATATAGAACGTGCTTCTCAGAAAATAACTATAAAACCCCAGGAATATAGAATGAAATCAATCACATCTAGCACTACCAAAACCATAGCATTATTACTCGAGGGTTCCAATACACCGTTAGTTTCTAGCCGCTCCCATTCTGGGCTTGACTAACTACTATTCCTTTGACGGAAATTCCATTGACTCAGTTGGTGGACAAAATGGCACTCTGCTCGGAGACGCCACGTATGGTTCTGGAGTGAACGGGCAAGCAGTAAATTTCGATGGAAATAGTGATTACGTAAAAGTATCTGGCGGAGCA
>CAWKZI010000461.1:0-2666 GCA_963854365.1 Gammaproteobacteria bacterium | reverse complement strand
ACCTAAACCTTCTCGGCATACGCGAACCGCATATTTACGGCTCAGATACACTAGATAATATTAATCAGCGTCTCTTAGAGCAGTGTAATGTGGCTGGACATCAATATTCTCATCTTCAAAGCAATGCAGAATCTGAATTGGTCGACCGACTTCACTTAGCGCGAATTGACGATACCTCTTTTATTATTGTGAATTTCGGTGGATTCACTCACACAAGCGTTACTTTAAGGGATGCCATCCTAGCCGCTGAGATTCCATTTATCGAAGTTCATCTTTCCAACCTTCATGCGCGGGAAGAATTTCGACATAAGTCATACTTTTCCGACATTGCAGTTGGCAGTATTGTTGGCTTAGGAGCTCATGGTTACGAGTTGGCTCTGCAGGCAATTTTCAGAAAACTATCAAACTAAGCTGAACGCAAGATATGCCCATCGAACTTTCAGTGCATCATGATTTAGTACCGAGGGAAATCAAGAATGGATATTAGAAAAGTAAAAAAATTGATCGAGCTGCTAGAATCTTCAGATATTGCCGAGATCGAAATCAAGGAAGGCGAGGAAGCTGTTCGAATAAGTAGAGGCACAGCTGCAACCATAGCTCCGGTAGCTTATTCTCCGGGCACAATTCCTAACGTCTCAACGCCTATTGCTTCGCCCATGGGGGCTGAAGCTGCCGCTCCAGACACAAAAGGTAAGATCATTCAGTCTCCTATGGTAGGAACTTTTTATCGTGCTCCATCACCATCGTCACCGCCATTTGTAGAAATAGGAAAGCACGTTAAAGTCGGAGACCCTGTTTGTATTGTCGAGGCAATGAAGATGATGAATCAAATTGAAGCTGACCATGCCGGTGTAGTTGAGGCGATTTTAATTGAAGACGGTGAGCCAGTCGAATTTGATCAGCCACTTATCACAATTGTCTAATTCGATGATCTAAACGAATTGTCAAGATACTCAGAGTTCTTAATTTTAGTCGTGGCCACCCCAACCCTATTAAGGTGGAGTAAGGAAAATCTGCAACTTAAACTTTAAACCATTTATTCATTTTCTCAATGCCTAGCGGATAAAATCCCAATGCTCGAAAAAGTATTAATAGCGAATCGTGGTGAAATTGCCCTCCGTATTCTTAGAGCCTGCAAAGAGTTAGATATCAAAACTGTTGCAGTGCACTCCGTTGTCGACAAGGATCTTATGCATGTCCGATTAGCGGATGAATCGGTCTGCATCGGTCCGCCTAACCCAGCAGAAAGCTACTTGAATATTCCTGCGATTATTAGTGCAATGGAAGTTACCGACGCTGATGCCGTGCATCCAGGCTATGGATTCCTGGCGGAAAACGCAGACTTTGCAGAACAGGTTGATAACAGTGGTTTCGTTTTTATTGGTCCAACATCAGAGACTATTCGCCTGATGGGTGACAAGGTTTCAGCAATTGAAGTAATGAAAAATGCTGGTGTTCCAACGGTTCCAGGCTCCAATGGCCCGCTAGATGACAACAAAAACCGTACTCTCTCTCTAGCCAAAGAAATTGGCTACCCGGTAATAATAAAAGCTGCAGCCGGCGGCGGTGGACGCGGTATGCGCGTGGTGCATAACGAAGCCGCTCTGCTAAAAGCTGTTTATGTTACTCAAACTGAAGCCAAGTCATTTTTTGGTAGCGGCATTGTTTACCTTGAGAAATTTCTCGAGAATCCAAGGCATGTAGAAATCCAAGTAATAGGCGATGGTCAAGGCGACGCCATTCAACTTGGGGACCGCGATTGCTCCCTTCAAAGACGCCATCAAAAAGTATTGGAAGAAGCCCCTGCTCCGGACATACCTGTTGAGATTAGAACTGAGGTTGCTGAGACCTGCATTCAAGCTTGTAAAAACCTCAAGTATCGAGGAGCTGGAACTCTTGAATTTCTCTATGAAGATGAGGGTTTTTACTTCATTGAGATGAATACACGCGTACAAGTTGAGCACCCAGTAACTGAAATGGTAACCGGCATTGACATCGTAAAAGAACAGCTACGCATAGCGGGCGGTGAATCATTGTCCGTTACTCAAGGCGATATCAAAATAAAGGGCCATTCATTCGAGTGCCGAATAAATGCAGAAGACCCCACTACTTTTCTACCCTGCCCAGGCAAGGTCAATTTATTTCACGCACCTGGAGGCAACGGTATCCGGGTAGACTCTCACCTCTACAGTGGTTATAGCGTTCCGCCAAACTACGATTCTCTTATCGCGAAATTAATCAGCTATGGTGATACTAGAGAGCAGGCTTTAATGCGTATGCAAAATGCTCTAGATGAGTTATTGATTGATGGAATTCGCAGCAACATTTCTCTGCAACGTGATTTGGTTCGCGATGCTGAATTCCAAAAAGGCGGCGTTAATATTCACTATTTGGAAAATAAACTCGGTTCTTAGATCCAGTTCTTCGAATTAGATATTCGTCATAATTCTTCGTATTAGAATTCTAAGCTTATTTGAAATAACTTTGATTTTGGATAGTTAAGAAATAGACATCCTAGTCCACCTCAACTTCGGGAAGCTTTATGCCCTGGCAACAAATCAAAGTTCCTATCCGCTCTGAGCATTTAGAAACCATCGAGAAGATTGTCGTCGAGTACGGGGCTCTTTCCATTACTTACCTTGACGCTGCGAATCAACCGATATTTC
>CAWKZI010000460.1:0-2669 GCA_963854365.1 Gammaproteobacteria bacterium | reverse complement strand
TGGGTGCAGCAAGATATTGAAGTTGATTAAATCAAGCCCTCCGTTATAAATAATTCCATTTTTTAGATAAGATAGCAGTAGAGGTAGGAAACTTGGAAAAGAAGATCGTCGTTGCTTTGGATTTTGAATCATCCAAACAGGCATTCGAATTTCTGGATCGCGTTGATTCGAATTTATGCCGCGTCAAAGTGGGCAAAGAACTTTTTACTATTGGTGGGCCAGACCTTGTTCGGCGGCTTGTCGACCAGAAATTCGATGTATTCCTAGATTTAAAATTTCATGATATTCCCAATACTGTGGCTAGAGCAGTTAAGGCAGCGGCGAGCCTAGGTGTTTGGATGATAAATGTACACGCGTCTGGCGGCTTGGTGATGATGGGCCGAGCTAGGGATGCTCTAGAGTCGATGGGCTCAGACAAGCCTCTGTTAATCGCTGTTACGGTCCTCACTAGCCTTGTTAAAGAAGATTTAGTGAGAATTGGCGTTGCTGCAAATCTCGAGGAGCAAGTGAGTAAGTTAGCATTCTTAACTCGAGAGGCCGGCCTAGATGGCGTTGTTTGCTCTGCAGCAGAAACACGCTTACTGAGAGCGCAATTACCAAAAGATTTTTGCTTAGTTACTCCGGGTATTCGGCGTTTTGAAGATTCTTCCGGAGATCAAAAACGAGTTGTCGGACCAGCTGATGCGATTCAAAATGGTAGTAATTTCTTAGTAGTTGGACGCCCCATAACTCGGGCGGATGAGCCTAATGAAGTATTGAAAGAGTTCAATTCCGCTGTGGCTAGTGTTCAATAATTTCATCCTAGATTTTTAATAGCAACAAAGAATTTTTTCATTAGCGACAAGCAAATGGCTATGAATAAAGCTCAATGCTTACGCGTTATGTTTGCGTCTGTTAGCGCGGAAATGTTCTAGCTGGATATCAATAGCGCGGATTCGACATCCATAGACGTTGTTTTAGATGGAATTAGTATGGAAAAGGTACGAGGAATTGCCTCCTGCCGAAAGATGTTTGGTAAATTTCATTTCTCGATGAACGCACTAAGGTAGAGTGAATCTGGAGAGGAGCAGAGGAGGATAATCGTAATTGTCACCAGTTATACCTTAGCCTAGTGTTTGACTAGTAAAGCATTCCCGTAAAATTTTTCAATATTCTGATTTTATTTTTGAAAAATTCCAACATCCCGATATAATATGAAGATTCTCTTTGTCCTTGAGCTCTTGTCTTTATGTCATTATCGGCACTCCTTTTAGTGGTCTTTATTTCCGCTGTATTGCTGACCGGGTTTGTGCGATTAGTGGCTATTCGTGCGAAAGTTTTAGACCTCCCTATCTCGAGAAGCGCCCATGTCTCGCCAACACCAGTTGGTGGGGGCGTTAGTATCGCTTCGATAACTCTGGTTTCTATTTGTATCTTTTTCTATAACGGTAAAATTCCAGTTAATGAATTTTTGGCTCTTTGTGGTGCAGCTTTAGTCGCTGGAATTGGTTTGTTCGATGATATAAAACAACTTAATATCCGGTGGCGCCTTCCCGCTCAGTTGATTGCAGCTACTTGGTCTGTTTGGTGGCTAGGAAACACACCCTCCATTGATATCGCCATGTTTACCCTTAGTAATCGATTTACTCTTAATGTGCTTGCTATTCTTGCGCTTCTTTGGCTGCTAAATTTATATAATTTTATGGACGGAATTGATGGCCTAGCGGGCTCTGAGCTAGTTTTTGTCAATCTATTTGCTCTTATGTTCGTTATAAGTGATAGCGATGAAGTTGTAATGTTGATCGCTGCTGTATTATCGGCTTCTGGTGCCGGCTTTCTATTTTGGAATTTACCACCAGCAAAGATATTTATGGGCGATGTTGGTAGTGGTTTTGCAGGATTTATGGCTGGAGTTATGGCTTTACTCTCGATGCACCATGGCACATTAACTGTTTGGACTTGGTTACTACTTTTGGGAGTGTTTATCACTGATGCGACGGTTACCTTGGTTATTCGTTTACGGAATGGGGAAAAGTGGTATGAAGCCCATAATAGTCATGCTTATCAAAATGCTGCTAGAAGGTATAAGAGTCACGGCAAAGTGACGATAACAGTACTAGCTATAAACTGCTTATGGTTGGCGCCCTTAGCTTGGTATACAGTAAAACGACCTGATTTAGGCGTGCTTGTTTGTATTGTAGGGTTGGTTCCATTATTTTTTTCGGCAGTAAGATTGAAGGCAGGGCACTTAGCAGATACAGGCTAGAGCTTAAGCTCTAGCTATAATTGCGAAGGATTTAGACAATATATTTTGACCAAAAAGAACGCCGTGCAGGAAAATATAAAAATAAATTTGCTAGAATCCGTGTCGGTAGGGTTAATTCAGGGGTTTTGAGTGAGACTGTAGTTATTGAAAAGATGAAATTTTAGCCAGATTAATAATCGAATCGAATGGTTAGTTTTTAGATAGGAATACAGAATTAAAGGGTAGGATAGATTTATGCAGCTATACTCAGTTTCACTGTCACGATCGATCAAAAAAATCCTGCTTATGTTTGCGGATAGTTTGATGATTGTTATGGCATTAGGCTTTTCTTTTACACTATTGAGTAAGGATTTTTTTGCTCAAGAACAGCGATTTTATATCTATCTAACGTTGGCAGTAATTCTCAGTATTCTCTATTTTGCTC
>CAWKZI010000459.1:0-2671 GCA_963854365.1 Gammaproteobacteria bacterium | reverse complement strand
CTCTGCAGCGCAGGAATTCAATTGTTTAAGAGTTATATTATGAGGATCAAAATCTAATTGTTGCTGGAAAACTTCGCGGTAGGACAGTTTTGGGATCGCTTGAATTTCGAGCAGAGAAGAAACAAGAGATTCAACTTCGTTGATAAGGTCACCCTGAGAATAACCGGGTTGATACCATTCCAACATAGTAAATTCAGGATTGTGAGTTCTACTTACTTCCCCTTGTCGAAATGCTTTACAGATTTGATAGATTGCGCCGCTGCCTGCAGCAAGCATCCGCTTCATTGCGAATTCAGGCGAAGTCTGCAAATAAAATATGGCATCCAACGCTGGTCCCATTCTTGGGACTTCCAATGATTGTATGTGAACATCAGTGGCTGTTGTTCTGGCAAGCAATGGCGTTTCGACTTCTAACACATTACGTTCAAAAAAGAATTGTCGAATTTTGATTAATAACTCAGCTCGAATTTTCAGATTTTCTAGTTGAGCAGTTGGTTTCCAATCATCCATTAATTTTTCATTATACTTTTATTAGACTATAAGTAAGGTCTCAATAAATTTTCCATAAACTATGTTTCCCGACTAGCATTATTAGTTATTTGTTGGCGCGGTTTTGGTATTCGCCCGTCCGGGTATCTACTTTTAAAACATCGCCTATATTAACGAAAAGCGGGACTTTAACTACAGCGCCCGAACTAAGTGTCGCTGGCTTTGTACCGCCTTGTGCAGTATCACCTTTAAGGCCGGGATCAGTGTCAGTAACTTCTAGTTCAACAAAATTTGGCGGTGTCACAGATATAGGGACATCATTCCACAACACTACAGTGTATACCTCTTGTTCTTTTAGCCAATTCTTTGCTTCGGCAATCGCATTAGTATCGACAGCTACTTGTTCATAGCTATCGTCTGTTTTCATGAAATGCCAAAACTCTCCATCAGAATAAAGATATTCCATATCTGTTTCAAGAACATCTGCGGCCTCAACCGATTCACCAGATTTATAAGTACGCTCCCAAACTCTACCATTCTTCAGATTACGTAGCTTTACTCTATTGAAGGCCTGGCCTTTGCCAGGTTTAACTATTTCGTTTTCCAAAATTGAGCAAGGTTCTGCATCTATAAGAACTTTAAGGCCGCCCTTAAATTCATTTGTTGAATAATTCGCCATTATTTCTTCCTCATTTAATCATGACAATGTACAGCAAAGATTTTGTTGCTATGATCTATCTATAACTAATTCCACAAAACTCGATATTACTAAAATTTATCACAAGCTTTTAGGTTTTTCTTAATGCATACCACGGCGCTAAAATTAATCGATTCCGACTTACCTGAAAAATGGCAAGAGATATTATCTGATCTGATTACAGATCCAAAGGAATTACTTCAATTCCTGGAGCTCGATGAAACGAAGCTGGCTCTTGGTTCAGATGCGTTAGACCAATTCTCTTTAAAAGTTCCACGACCCTTTGCAAGGCGTATGCGCAAAGGCGATTGGAATGACCCGCTTTTACGACAAGTTTGGCCAGATTTACTCGAGGAACTTTCAGGGCCTGGAAATAGTTTTGATCCTCTCTCAGAACGGGACTTTAACCCTATTCAAGGCCTCTTACATAAGTACCATGGCCGGGCATTGCTTACAGTAGCCCCCCACTGTGCTGTCCATTGCCGCTATTGTTTCCGTCGACATTTCAATTATGGGGATAATTCTCCAAGCCGAGAAGAATGGGGTAATGTCCTGAAATACTTGGCAGAAGATGCCTCCATCGAAGAAGCAATCTTCAGTGGCGGTGATCCTTTGGCTCTCTCCGATCGTCAACTTGCCTGGCTAATTGATCAAGTATCTGGGATTTCGCATATATCAACACTGCGAATTCATACCCGCTTACCCATCGTTATTCCTCAGAGAGTGACTGACAAATTAATTCAGATTCTCACTGAGTCTCGACTAAAAGTAGTAATAGTGGTGCATTGTAATCATTCTCAAGAACTAGATAAAGAAACTAAGGCTGGTTTGAGCACGTTAGCAGCAAATAGCATCATAATGCTGAATCAATCTGTAATTTTAAAAGAAGTTAATGATACCTCACAAATTTTAATCGAACTCAGTCGGGCGCTTTTTAGCTGTGATGTATTACCCTACTATCTACATTTGCCGGATAGAGTCAGTGGCACCGCGCACTTTCAAGTGAGCAAGAGTCATGCTTTAGAGGTTCTAGGAGGGGTACGGCGCCGGCTTCCTGGTTATTTAGTGCCAACTTTAGTTCAGGAAGAAGCTGGAAATTCATCAAAGACACGGCTAGGCTAACTATAAGCCTAAACGAAGAGCTCGATACGCCGCTTGCAGTTTAAAACCATATTAGCATAATTCCATTATAACGGGCTTAGAGTGATCACCCCGATGATTTAGGACGTTTATACAATACCAGCGCTCTGTAAATCTTAGGTTAATTTTCTCTAAAGGTAATGCCTAACAAAACTAAGCCTAAAACTGATTGGGGATAAGTCTAGCTACTGATATTCTAACGCTCTGGTATTCCCAGAAGATAATCGGATGTAACTTAAATAGATTGCCACTTCAGCTAACTATTCAAGTTTCTCACTATTTGCAGCAGTTATAAAAAGAGTGGCTCCCTTGCAAAAAATTCAAACTACACCGGAACCTGCGACG
>CAWKZI010000458.1:0-2678 GCA_963854365.1 Gammaproteobacteria bacterium | reverse complement strand
TGCCTGACTGCAGTGGTAAATTTGAAACTACGACAAGTGTTTATACTGACATTATCGAGGCAGGTGACAGCGTTCTTGATACTACATGGAGCTTAATTGATCCTACTAATTTAATTTTAAAGTTAAGTAGTTATCAGGAGTTAACTGCTAATTAGCAGACCCCGCCCCCGGGGCACCCCCCACTTGTCCAAGTAAGTTCCATCGCACCTCTATACATACTATATTGGACGAACGATTAGTTATTTTTGAGAGTCATAACGATGAGAAAATTAATTACTATAACGTTCTCCCTAACTTTAGGTGTTTTTTCATCACTATGCATGGGTGGAGGTGATCATAAAATTTTTGATTTAGGTGATTTCCCCTTGGATAGTGGTGCTGTATTACCTAACGCTAAACTATCTTATGTAACCCATGGCCAATTGAATGCTGATAGGAGTAATTTGATACTTTTACCGTCGGCTTATCTTGGTGACCATCATGGGTTCGATTTTTTGATTGGTGAAGAAACAGCATTGAACCCTAATGACTATTTTATTGTCGCTACTGACATGTTTCAAAATGGGCTATCCAGCTCGCCCAGTAATACCGCCCCTCCATTCAACGGACCAAATTTTCCTGCGATTGCGGTTAGAGATAACGTCGTCGCGGGCTATCGCTTGGTGACAGAAGTATTTGGCGTCGATCACATCAATGCTGTTATAGGGTTTTCTATGGGTGCACAGCAGGCGCTTCAATGGGCAGTGAGCTACCCTGATTTCATGGATAATATAGTGGCTATTTGCGGTTCAGCAGTAGAGTACCCGCATGGTAGGGTGCGTCTCGAAGGTTTCAAGGCCGCGATCAAGGCAGATTCAGCATACGCTGCCGGGAACTACTCTGAGCCTCCTATGATTGGATTGAAGGCTGGAGGAACGCATTGGGCAAGTTGGGGTTCTTCTCAAGAATGGTTCCGCTTAGGCTTGCATCGGGACATGGGTTTGGATTCACCAGAAGCTGTAATTGCACATTTTCGCCGACTAGTTTCAAGTTGGGATGCCAATGATTTAATTGCCTTGGCTTCCACTTGGCAGGGCAATAACGTGGGAGACACAAAGGGGTTTGATGGTGACCCAGAACAAGCTTTGGGTTCCATAAAAGCTCGTGTTCTCTACTTGCCAAGCGAGACCGACATGTATTTCCATATAGATGCTTTACGTCAGGAAGCACAATTCATCCCCGAGGTTCAATTTACCGTCATTCCAACTCTTTGGGGACACTTCGCGGGGACTGGCTCCTCGCCAAATGACAATATTTTTATAAATAAAGAGATTTCAGAATTCCTAAATTAAGCAAAAATCTGAAAGAGACTAGATTTGAATTTTGGAGATTAAAAATGAAAGATAAACCGATGAAAATATTACCTGGAATCCTTAACGCTGCGAGCTGCTTGTTACTAACAATTATCTCCTCTGGTATTTATGCGCAATCCTGGACCGATCAATATCCCCCAACGTCGAATCACGGGGTATCCCCTTATATAGCAGAGCCCGAGTGGCTGACACCATTCTCAGAACCTGGTTTTATGTGGGGTTCGCATCCTGGGCTTTTCGTGGAGTCGGTCGATCGGATCTTTGTCATTCAACGAGGCGAGCTCCATATTCCCGACCCTATACCTGCTGGCTTCAATTATTTTTATGGCTCTGTTGAGAGTCTATCCGCATTGTCTCCGCCAAAAGATACGGTGCGTCAAATGAAAAATGTCATCTTTGTCGTAAACGATAAAGGAGAGCTTGTTGAGAGATGGAATCAATGGGATCACTTATTTGAAGGCACTGGTGGTCCGCATATGATAGCAATAAATCCTTATGATCCCTCCAGACGAGTATGGGTGGTAAATCCTGGACGTCATCAGATTTATGCTTTCTCTAATGATGGCAAAGAACTCCTGATGACTCTTGGCATCGAGAACGAGACTGCTAATGATGAGATACATCTGGGGACGCCTCAAGACCTAGCGTTTCTCAAAGATGGCAGCATAGTGGTCGCTGATGGCCTTACTAATTCACGAGTAATCAAATTTGATAAAGACGGAAATTATCTTTCTGCGTGGGGGGGTAAAGGAAGCGCAGATGGTCAGTTCGACGCCGTGCATTCAATAGCGACTGATAATCAAGATCGCATCTATGTTGCTGATCGCAATAATGATCGCATACAGGTGTTCGGCCCTAATGGAAGACATCTGGCAACCTGGCCGGGACTAAACTTCCCTAATTACATTCTAATAACAGAAAATCAAGATGTTTGGGTATCCGACAATCAACCAGTTCGAATTATAAAGTACGACACCGATGGCAATAGATTGTTTTCCTGGGATGCGCATGGCAATGGACCAGGCGAGTTTGGCGAATTGCATGAATTTAGCGTAGATATAAATGGAAACTGGTATGGAGCGGATAATGTGCTGGGTCGCTCACAGAAATTTAGACCAAAGCCAAATACGGATCCTGCCAAACTATTGCAGTTGCCGGTGCCAATGGCTCTTTAATAATAAGAATTAAAAGATCTTGCACCCACCGTAGTTAATTAATGGCCAGTTATCGAATTGGCCTTCTGCATCTAATTCTCTTTCTCTGAAGGATATTTGTCATAAATCGCAAAGTACATTAAGTTTTTAAAAAACCTCTCTCACCTGTCTA
>CAWKZI010000457.1:0-2696 GCA_963854365.1 Gammaproteobacteria bacterium | reverse complement strand
GGTGGGAGCTGCGTTTGGCGTTTTGCTAGCTGGGAACATTACTAACTTGAGCTTGCAGCTTGAGCAGATTCTCAATAGCATTTTTAGTGGCGCAAACATCTATCTTATTTCTCACCTTCAAAGCCAGGTAGATTTTACCGAAGTCTTTTATGTGTGTGTTGCGGCTTTGATAGTAAGCTTCCTGGCGACACTTTATCCAGCATATCGTGCAAGCAGAATTCAACCTGCAGAGGTGCTTCGATATGAATAGGATGCCTCTGAATCGCCACCTAAATTTGAGCCCGCTACTATGAGCTCTGAACTTAATATTGAGCCTTTAGTTTTGAGCTGTGAACATTTAACAAAGACTTATTCACAAGGTCCTCAGGCTGTGGAGGTGCTCAAAAATGTTAATTTAAGCGTCGCCTCTGGCGACCGGATCGCCATTGTCGGAAGTTCAGGGTCTGGTAAAACCACCTTGCTTAATCTATTAGGTGGTTTGGATTTGCCTAGTTCTGGATCTGTCCAGATTGCTGGGAAAAACCTTGCCGAAGTTAATGAAACTGAACGCGGCATGCTGCGTAACAAATACCTCGGTTTTGTTTATCAATTTCACCATTTGTTAGGAGAGTTCTCTGCGGAAGAAAATGTGGCAATTCCATTACTAATCGGTGGGTTGGATTCTAGGTCAGCAACTGAGAAGTCAGTAGAGATGCTAGCTCGCGTTGGGCTGCAAGAAAGAATACAACATAAACCATCAGAGCTATCAGGCGGTGAACGACAGCGGGTCGCAATTGCTAGGTCATTGGTTACCGACCCAAAATGTGTTCTATTGGATGAGCCAACAGGAAATTTAGACAGGCATACGGCATTGGAAATACAGCAATTGATATCAGACCTTAATAATTCTCTGAGCACGAGCTTTATTGTTGTGACCCATGATGAGCAATTAGCCGATTCAATGCAGAGGATATTAGTTTTGAGTGATGGTGTTCTGAAAGAATTTTCTACTCAAGACGCTAGGCCGGAGTCTTAAGTTTTAACTGGTATAAATGGCATGAACAATTCATGAATCCTAACCCTAACCCTAACCCTAACCCTAACTCATTTGCTCGTTACATAGCGCTACGTTATGTCAGTGTTGGCAAGCGAAGTCAGTTAGTTTCGTTTATGTCGGCAATTTCTATTTTTGGCCTGGCTTTAGGTATCGCAATTCTTATCACGGTGCTGTCTGTGATGAATGGCTTTGATCGAGAGATGCGGGAGAATATTCTAGGTATTGTTCCTCATATTACTATCAGTTCAGATGGAAATCTCAGTAATGACGCCTGGTTAGAAATTCAAAATCTAATTATTGATGACCCTCAGGTCATATCCGCTGCACCAGTCATTAATGCTTTAGGTATAGTTGTCAGCGACCTTGGGAACAAGGGAGTATTAGTAAATGGAGTCGATGCAGGATTAGAAACTTCAGTGTCGGCGATAGACCGTTTTATGCAAGAAGGATCTGTCGAGGCACTACAGAGCATAAAATGGGGGTTAGTTCTGGGTCACGGGTTGGCCAATAGGCTGGGGCTTAATCTTGGAGATCAAGTAGATCTGTTTTCTCCATTAATCAATCTTAACCCAATTACTCCACTGGCTACTTTTCGACCGTTTGAAGTAGTTGGAATTTTTAAGGTAGGCTCTCAGGAACTGGATAGTGAATTGGTAATAATTAATATCGATGCGGCGCGAGCGTTGTTCCGATTGAGAGCTCCTTTCAACGGTTTACGCTTGCGAACATTGGATGTGTTGCAAGCGGATGATGTGCAGGCAAACTTATTAAACGTTTTGCCAGCAGGTACAGAAGTTACAAGTTGGACATCGCAATTTGGCAGCATCTATGAAAACATTAAGTTCTCGCGCAACATAATTAGCTTCATGCTGTGGCTGCTAGTTGGTGTCGCTGCTTTTAACCTCGTGGTGAGTCTGATTATGATAGTAAGAGATAAGACAGCAGATATTGCGATCTTAAGAACACTTGGTGCCAGCCCTCGAACCATAAATAGAGTATTTATGTGGCATGGTAGTTTTATTGCCTTCTTGGGAATAGCTACCGGTGTCGCTTTTGGGATCTTAGGGTCGCTCCAAATAACCACTTTCGCTGAATTTATTGAGCGAAGATTTTCGGTGCAATTACTCAGTGCCGAAGTTTATCCAATCGATTTTTTGCCCTCAGAGTTGAGTTATACGGATATCATAATTGTAATTTCCGGCGTTATGGTCTTGTCATTAATTGCTACTATTTATCCTGCCCGTCGCGCAGCTGCGATTCAACCTGCTGCAGCTTTGCGTGCTGAATGATGCAATGAGCTAATAATTTGTAATTAATTTATAAGTTATTTCAAGACACATAATACTGTTGAGCTATTTTTCCGTGCATCACTTATCTTTGTTTGACTTGATTTTAATTAGCAATGTTGAAAACGGATAGTTTTTTAGTTGTCTTATAAATCAGGCATTTCGATCTAGTGCCGATAATCTTTAGGAGCTGCACTAGTGATGATGCCTCAGAGGTCTGGAAATCAGGGCATGACATGAAAAAGGTCGATTATGGTAAAGCGAAGCGCTTAATAAATGGAGGAAAAGCGTGGTAGAAATAGTCAGGGCAGGTGGATGGTTAATGCTACCAATAATTCTTTGTTCCGTAGTTGCCATTGCAATCGTTATTGAGC
>CAWKZI010000456.1:0-2703 GCA_963854365.1 Gammaproteobacteria bacterium | reverse complement strand
GCTTAGGGAGTTGTGCCAGACAATAACATTAGGAAACTATGTTGTGATTTATTTAAATCGGTAATTCAGCTGTATTCTTTATTCAGCTACAATAGATAAATTTCACACAAAAGCAGCCTTCAATGAGTTCTGATTATATAAGCCTAGTTCGGCCCGATGATTGGCATTTACATCTTCGAGATGGTTCGGCATTACGCACCACAGTGCCGCATACGGCAAGAGTTTTTGGGCGCGCCATAGTTATGCCTAATCTTAAGCCACCAATAACTTCAATTAGCAGTGCACTGAGCTATCGTGAACGAATCTTAGCAGCCACTCCTGAGCGTTCTTCCTTTAAACCACTGATGACACTTTATTTGACCGACACCTTAAAATTAGAAGAAATTGATCTCTTAGCTAACTCTGAAGAAGTTATTGCTATCAAATACTATCCAGCAGGCGCAACAACTAATTCAGAAAATGGAGTGACAAGTATTGAAAATGTCTACCCCATCATCGAACGGATGGAAGAACTTAGCATACCACTGCTCTTACATGGTGAAACCACTGATCCAAACACTGATATTTTTGACCGTGAAAAAGAGTTTCTTGACCTGACACTCACTCCCCTTTGCAAACGATTCCCCGAACTAAAGATCGTGCTCGAACATATCACTACTAGCGATTCAGTGGATTTTGTCAGCGAAATAAATCAAAATATTGCAGCGACTATCACCGCTCATCATCTGCTTTATAATAGAAATGATATGTTAGCAGGGGGAGTCAGGCCTCACTTTTATTGTTTGCCAATTCTTAAGCGTAGCACGCATACGCAAGCGTTAAGGGCTGCGGCCACCAGCGGTAACTCTAAGTTTTTCTTAGGCACTGACTCAGCTCCTCATGCCAAAGAATTAAAAGAGCATAGTTGTGGCTGTGCTGGAATTTATTCCTCCCCTGCAGCCATAGAACTCTATGCCGAAGTTTTTGAAGAATTAAACTCACTAGATAAATTAGAAGCTTTCGCTAGTTTTCATGGAGCAGATTTTTATGGATTGGCAAGAAATCAAGAAGAGATAATTCTACAAAAGTCAGAGTGGCTTGTCCCTCCAAGCTATCAACTCGACAAAACATTAGTAGTTCCTATTCGTGCCAATGAGGCGATTCGCTGGAAATTAGTTAAGGGTGAAACATGAGCGATATGGAAATGGAAAAGATCGATGAATCGTTAATGGCAAACCGGTTCCGTACCTATTTGCCAGTTGTAATCGATATTGAAACAGGCGGATTTAATTCAAAAACCGATGCGGTTCTTGAAATAGCTGCTGTAATATTAGCGATGGATGAATTAGGAAAAATCGAAATTGAACAAACCTTTTTCCATCGCGTAGTTCCTTTTGACGGTGCCAATATCGAAGAAGCCGCGCTTAAATTCACTGGCATTGACCCTTATCATCCACTGCGAATTGCAAAATCTGAAAAAGATGTCTTCTCGAATATGTTTAAACTCATTCGAGACTCGATGAAGAATAATGCCTGCAAACGAGCTATTTTGGTTGGACATAACGCTCACTTTGATCACAGCTTTCTCAATGCTGCTAGTGAGCGACATAAATTGAAGCGCAATCCGTTTCATCCTTTTTCCAGCCTCGATACAGCGACCCTTAGCGGTCTCGCTTATGGTCAAACTGTTTTATCTCGGGCTTGCGAAGCGGCAAAAATTGAATTCGACGGTAACCAAGCTCACTCTGCTCGGTATGATGCAGAAAAAACTGCTGAATTGTTTTGCGGCATTGTCAACAAATGGAAAGATCTGGGAGGATGGCCCCTTTAATGCTTGAGGTTTAGAATAATCAAGTAGGGTATTTTCGGAAGATTACGGTAGATCATTCAAATAAGCCCTAGTTACATGATAAATTTTCCGCTCAAGATTAAAATGATAACTGGCCCATATTTTAATAAACTCCTCCGTCTAGAATATTTCTACTATTCTTCCGGCATATCCTGCGGTTTTTCTTCAACAGTTACTGCATCAACCATTGGCTGCAACTCACCCTTTTCAAACATTTCCGCAATAATATCGCTGCCGCCCACCAGTTCTCCGCCTACAAACAACTGAGGAAAAGTTGGCCAATTTGAGACCGAGGGTAATGTAGCTCGGATTTCTGGATTACTTAATATATCCACATAAGCAAAACGTTTGCCACAAGCCATTAAAACCTGCGTCGCCTGCGCTGAAAACCCACACTGTGGCTGCTCTGGACTTCCCTTCATATATAATAAGATACTATTAGTTTCGATTTGTTCTTTAATGGTTTCTTCTATGCTCATGGAAACTGCCTCGGTACTCTCTTTCTTCATTAATTGTATTAATTGCAAACCTTCGATCAAAACCTCAACAGAAAGCGTCAACAATAAAATCGTTTTAACTCACAACCTTGTGCGAGCTTCTTTAGAATCAGCCTATAAGTTTACACGGAACTCGATCAATTTGGCAGCTTCACTCCAGATCCCTCTGCAGATAAGTAAACAAAGAGAAATCCTCAGCGGATAACTAGAAATAAATAAGGTACCATGCAATTTTTTGTACTACTTCTACGAACTAGCGTCACCCCAACCGCCGCCACCAGGCGTTTCAATAAGCAGCCTATCTCCAGCCATTACATGCAAATTACACTTGCTGGGAAGCGGCTTACCATTGAGCAGGTTATTGCCACTAGCCCCAGC
>CAWKZI010000455.1:0-2727 GCA_963854365.1 Gammaproteobacteria bacterium | reverse complement strand
CATTGATATCAATTATTACTCGGTTCCACAGGCAGAAAATTCGAACCTGAAACATCGCCCAATAGGCATGGGAATCATGGGTTTTCAGGATGCGTTATATACGCAGCGGATCTCTTACGCTTCCAAGCAGGCAGTTGAATTCGCTGATGTTTCCATGGAAATGATCAGCTATCACGCAATCCAAGCTTCTACTGAATTAGCTGAAGAACGTGGCCGTTACCAGTCTTATGAAGGCTCACTATGGGATCAAGGGAAGCTGCCTATTGACTCACTTAAGCTTCTCCAAGAAGCACGAGGTGATGACTACTTCGATGTGAACATGGAGCAGCGCCTTGATTGGGATGGTCTTCGAAGCCGCATAAAGAAAAATGGTATGCGCAATTCCAACGTTCTAGCAATTGCTCCAACTGCGACTATCGCAAATATTAGTGGCGTTTCTCAGTCCATCGAACCGACATATCAAAATCTGTACGTGAAATCTAATCTATCCGGTGAATTTACCGTAGTGAATCCCTTCTTGGTAAATGATCTTAAGAAAGCGGACTTATGGGATAGCGTAATGGTTAATGATTTAAAGTACTACGAAGGCAGTGTGCAAAAAATAGATCGCGTACCACAAGAGATCAAAGATATTTATGCCACCGCGTTTGAAGTCGAACCGCGATGGTTAGTAGATGCAGCGAGTCGGAGACAAAAGTGGATCGATCAAGCGCAGTCGCTCAACTTATACGTGGCTGGAGCTAGCGGTAAAAAATTGGATATCACTTACAGGATGGCTTGGTTGCGAGGGCTAAAGACTACTTATTATTTGCGTGCCCTGGCAGCTACTACAACAGAGAAATCAACTATTTCAGACACTAGCCTGAACGCAGTTTCGAATGAAGCGGCAGAAGTTCCAATGGCTTGTTCAATTGATGATCCTGATTGTGAAGCGTGTCAGTAAAACAAAAATTGCTAGCTGAGAATTAGTTAGCTTAATAACTGTTAGTTTAAAGATGTAGAGGTACAACTATGTTGTCATGGGATGAATTCAATCAAGAAGAAGGCGTTAGTGCTCCTTCTTCCGACCCAAATAAGATGATCAACGCTGCAGCGGCACCAATACAAACAGGTCTAGTAGTCCCTATGGGCAAACCAGTCAAAGGGTTAACAGAAGATGTTCCTGCTGAAACAATAGCGGAAAAAGTAGCGAATTATGAAAGCCATCTTAATACTGCCGATGAACAAAAAAACACTGATGCCTTACAAAAAGCAATAGATGACCTCACCAATCTGGATGTTGCAGTTGGTACTGAAGAATTAGACGGCGCAGCCACACGAGTCGCAGTTGACGACAAACGCATGATTAACTGTCGGGCGGATTTAAATCAACTAGTACCGTTTAAATATGACTGGGCTTGGCAAAAATACCTTGATGGATGTGCCAATCACTGGATGCCACAAGAAGTAAATATGAACGCTGACATTTCTCTCTGGAAGGATCCAAATGGCCTAACTGAAGATGAACGCTTAATCGTTAAACGCAATCTAGGGTTTTTCTCGACTGCAGATTCACTAGTCGCAAATAATTTAGTGCTGGCCGTATACAGACTGATCACTAACCCTGAATGCCGCCAATATATTTTGCGACAAGCCTTTGAAGAAGCTATTCACACTCATGCCTACCAGTATTGTATTGAGTCTTTAGCTATGGATGAAGGTGAGATTTTTAATATGTATCACGAAATTCCATCTGTCGCGAAAAAAGCATCGTGGGGGTTAAAGTACACTCAAGCTCTAAATGATCCAAGTTTCAACACCGGCACACCGGAAGCCGATCGAGATTTATTAAAGAATCTCATTGCATTCTATTGCTGCCTAGAAGGTATCTTCTTCTACTGCGGATTTACTCAGATTCTTTCCATGGGCCGTCGCAATAAGATGACAGGCACCTCTGAGCAGTTTCAGTATATTTTACGAGATGAATCAATGCATCTGAACTTCGGTATCGACATGATCAATCAGATTAAGTTAGAGAACCCGCAACTGTGGACAGATGAAATGAAAGAGCAGGCAACTCAAATGATTCTTCAGGCCACACAGCTTGAGATTGAGTATGCAAGAGACACTATGCCGCGTGGGGTATTAGGTATGAACGCAGCAATGATGGAAGAATATTTACAATTCATTGCCAACCGCCGTTTAGTACAAATAGGTCTACCAGAACAATTCCAAAGTGTTGCTAATCCTTTCCCATGGATGTCCGAAATAATGGACCTGCGCAAAGAAAAAAACTTTTTCGAAACACGAGTAATTGAATATCAAACAGGTGGAGCGCTTTCCTGGGATTAAATTATTAGAGTGCTTGCTTTCTTGAGAGCGAAAGAAATAGTGATAAATATAGTAGTACCTCAGGATAGAAATTTGGAAAAAGTGAGGAAAAAGGGCAAAAGAAATGAATGATAACAAACAACCAGAAAACGATTCTGAACGCACGCTAATCACGCTTGATCAATTGAGCCAAACTATAGAGGTAATGACGAGCGTAGTTAATCGGCTTCGCCAACATTTGAGCGAACAGCTCAAAACTCAAATTGAAGAACAAAAGATTCTCAAAACTAAAAAAGCCCTTAGTACTGAGGTAAACGCTGTTTCCAATACCTCTAAAAAAACAGCCAAAAAGAAGAAAGAGAGTTTTATTGTAGAAATCAGCCAGCCGGATCCTGAGCCTAAGGATAATAAGTCGCT
>CAWKZI010000454.1:0-2729 GCA_963854365.1 Gammaproteobacteria bacterium | reverse complement strand
TTTGAAAGGCAATTTGAAATCTTATCCTATGAATTTTGGCTATCGGATGCCTGCAGAATGGGAGAAGCACGCTGCAACGTGGTTGACATGGCCACATAATGTAGAGACATGGCCAGATATACTTACCTCTGTTGAAAAAGAAATGGTGTCAATTGTTGCGGCTTTGTCGAAGAGCGAGATCGTGCGAGTCAATGTATTAAATCAAGCTCATGAGGAGCATGTTTTTGATCTGCTGCATAACCGGGTTGTGCCAGGTACGATTATTTTTCATCAATTGCCAACTAATGATTCTTGGTGCCGTGATTATGGCGCAATTTTTCTTACGAGAGATGATTATGAAGAGCCGATTGCGTCATTAAACTTTCAATACAACGCTTGGGGGGGGAAGTACCTTCCTTACAATCTAGATCAGGGTGTAGCTGGATTCATGGCAAAAATTCTTTTGGTGCCTGAATTTGTATCTGAGATGTATCTGGAGGGCGGAGCAGTTGATGTTAATGGTGTAGGCGCCCTAATCACAACAGAGGAATGCTTGCTGCAGCGTAACCCAGAAATTAGCTGCATACAGATAGAGCAAAGGCTTAAAAATGCATTTGGGGTAACACAGGTTATTTGGCTTGGAAAAGGGTTGGAAGGTGATGATACAGATGGTCATGTTGATCAACTTGCCAGATTTGTTTCTCAAAATCGAGTAGTTATTTCTTCCGAGAAAAATACTAAAGATTTCAACTATATACCGTTAATGCAGAATCGTGAAAGGTTGATGAACGCAAGACTGCCAGATGGGGGTTCTATAGAAATAGTAGAGCTTCCAATGCCAGATCCAGTCTACTATCAGAATAGACGTCTACCTGCGAGCTATGCTAACTTTTATATTGCTAATAAATTAGTGCTTGTGCCGGCCTTTGGATGCCCTCAAGATACCGCCGCTCGAGAAATTATCAGCGAATGTTTTGTTGATCGCGACGTTATTTCTGTGGATTGTCGTTCGATATTAGTCGGTTTAGGAGCGGTTCATTGTTTAACACAACAGGTGCCATGGACCGGCTAAATACCGTTGTGCATCGAGACTGAGGAAAAGGCAAATGGCGGCCATTAGTAAATTTATTAAACACCACTATCGGCACTTCAATAGTGCGGCATTACTAGATGCAGCTGAGGGCTACGTATCGTTCCTCGGTAGTGGAGGCTCTATGCTAATGACGCTTGCAGGAGCTATGAGCACGGCAGAGCTTGGACTCTCACTTGCAGAAATGATACGCAGACGAAAGGTTCATGCTATTTGTTGTACGGGGGCAAACCTCGAGGAGGATCTATTTCATCTTGTAGCATATGACCACTATATGCGTATCCCAGACTACCGCCACCTTAGTGTAGAGCAGGAGGAGACCCTTTTTAGAGAAAACCTTAATCGTGTTACTGATACTTGTATTCCTGAGAACGAGGCAATGCGCAAAGTTGAATCAATTATTCTAAAGGAGTGGGTTGCTGCTGATAACGCTGGAGAAAGACGATTTCCACATGAATTTTTATATCAGGCGCTGAATAACGGTGCATTTGAAGATGCTTATGAGAAAGATCCCGCTGATAGTTGGTTAGTTGCGGCAAGTGAACAGGACCTTCCTATTTTTGTGCCTGGCTGGGAAGACTCAACACTAGGAAATATGTATGCCGCTCATTGTATTAGTGGGGATCTTAAGAAAGTAGGAACGGTTAAATCTGGTATTGAATACATGATCTGGTTAGCAGATTGGTATGAAAAAAGCAGTGCGCAGAACCCAGTAGGGTTTTTTCAAATTGGTGGTGGTATAGCAGGAGACTTTCCTATTTGTGTAGTACCAATGCTAGAGCAAGACTTACATAGAGAGAACGTTAGAAAGTGGGGGTATTTTTGTCAGATAAGTGATTCAACTACTAGCTATGGATCTTACTCAGGTGCTACGCCTTCTGAGAAAATTAGTTGGGGTAAATTATCAGTAGAAACCCCAAGCTTTATTATTGAATCGGATGCAACGATTGTAGCGCCATTGATATTCGCTTTTGTTTTAGAGGAATGAAGTGTTGCAGTCTCTAAAGATGCCTATCTCCATGTCCGATTGGTCTGTTCTGGATTCAGAGAAACTCTATCGAGTGTCTTCTTGGGGGAATCCTTATTTTTTTGTCAATTCCACTGGGCATATGGCTGTGCATATCCAGAGCAAATCATCCGTATCTATTGATATTGCCTCTGTCATTGAGGAAATACAAAATCAAGGCATAGAACTGCCGATTTTACTTCGTTTTCAGGACCTCCTGGGCGCCCAGGTAGAACGTCTAAATGATGCGTTTCAGTCCGCAATTGAACTGGCTGGTTATGGTGGTTTATACCAGAGTGTATATCCGATAAAGGTTAATCAAGCTCAGTCGGTTGTTGAGGAGATTTTGAAGGCGGGTCACAAGTATAGGATCGGCTTAGAATGCGGATCAAAGGCTGAGTTTCTAGCTGCATTGCCCTATCTGGATGATGATCAAATGCCGCTTATATGCAACGGGATAAAAGACAGAACGATGTTTGGTTTGATTGTTTCAGCCCAAAGGCTTGGGAAAAAGGTCATTCCAGTTCTAGAAAGATTGAGCGAATTTGTTGAGTTCAAATCTATCATATGGGAGACGGGATACTCTCCCATTTTAGGAGCGCGTATTCGTTTAGGATCTGAAGGGTCTGGGCGTTGGTCGAATTGTTCTGGTCA
>CAWKZI010000453.1:0-2735 GCA_963854365.1 Gammaproteobacteria bacterium | reverse complement strand
TTTGCAGTTTCTCAACCACATCTCCTTCACCAATCAAGTCATGAGTAATTTGAATTCCGGTAATCTCCGAGAAAGCTTGGGCTAAAGTCTGAGCTTCATATTCATGAGTGGTAATGGTTTCTGAAACCACTTTAATTTCCATTCCTGCAAATGGTCTAGCTGCTTCGATAAACCAAGTTAGTTCTTCTATTTGTTGTTCCTGAGAAAGCGTAGATGGTTGAAACTCCGACAGCCAGCGCTGTGCGTCTTCAACATCAGCTGATAGAAAAGTAGAATAAATTGCAACACTGGTAAAAAGAGTATTGCAACAGAGTTTATTAAAATTTTTCTTTCTCATTTGATTCCCCTAAAATATTCTTAATTACTACTTAAACAAATAAAAATATGAGTAATGAAAAAACCACGCAAACGACTAACCCCCACCATAAACTGCCACCCACTAAACCCAGCCAAGCTAGGCAGATAAAAGCACTGCCCAATAGCGATATAAAAAGACGATCGCCCCGGGTAGTTTCAAAACGTAAGAGTCCCGTTCGAGGGCTTCCACCTGGACTAAAATACTCCCAAATTGACAAGCCCAATATCAACCCGGCAATGACTAGGAAAAATATCGCGGTGGGCTGTGTCCAGGCCATCCAGCGTAAGTCCATCAATTCCATAGATTCAAATCCAAAGTTCTCTTCCTGAAGGCCCTTATAACCGCATAATTAACTGACTGACTTAAAGTCGTTAGACGAACGCCTGAGCTTAGCAAAGTTTTACTCTGACCCCCAATTTTTTAAGGGGTTACATAGTGCAGTGCGCGCATGATCATTTGAAGAATGCTCCAGATTGGCCACGAGGATGATCCCCCTGACCAGTAAGACCTCGAAACTCAAGAAGGAAGCTGGCCCACCAACATATGTGGTTTTACTATAGTGCGCTCTAAAACATCGAATAGCATTTCGGTAATTATAGCCAAACAGGCGGCAGGAATAGCCCCTTGAAGAATTAAATCTGTATTGTTCAAAGCTAAGCCTGTCACGATTGGCTCACCCAATCCCCCTGCCCCAATAAACGCCGCCAAAGTAGCAGTACCTATACTGATAATCGCCGCAGTTTTTACTCCTGCCAACACGTTGGGCAATGCCAATGGCACTAACACAAACCTCAATTGCTGGAACCTAGTCATACCAATCGCCTCAGCCGCCCTTTTTAAGATTGGATCAATAGTTAGTAAGGCTGTAATGGTGCTACGCAGAATCGGTAGTAATGAATAAAGGAACAAAGCAATAATTGCCGGTATTCTGCCAATTCCAAAAATAGGAATAAATAAAGCGAGCAAAGCCAACGAAGGGATGGTTTGCATTAAACCTGCCACATACAGCACCCCTCTCGATAACTTCTTAGAGCGATAGACGATTACGCCGAGCGGAAGTCCCACCAAACACCCTAGAGAAAGGGCTATGATTGTCAACTGCAAATGCACTAAAGTATTTTGATATATATTACTCCATGTACCTGAACCAGTGATGACTGAAGTCGTTTGAGTAAACAGTTTTTCTTCAGTTAAAAACTCAGAGGCAACTTCTGCAAATGATTTACCGCCTAACATTACGCGTCCATTAAGATCACGCATCCGCTCATCATCGATACGTCCCTCAAGCTGTCGTATGATATTCTTTACTTGGGGATCAATATTTTGATGAATCAGTGGCACAGCATAGTATTGCGGGAAAAAATTGAGATCGTCTCGCAAAATAATCAAATCAAATAATTCAAGATCTCCATCAGTACTATATGCATCAGTAACATCAATAGTGCCTTCATCAATGGCCTGATATGCCAGACCATGGTCCATGCCAATTGCCTGTTGAGTGAATCCGTAGTTTTCTATCAAACCGGGCCAGCCATCAGCACGATTAAGAAATTCGATACTAAACCCAAGATTAATATTTCTTAGGGCTGCCAATTCTGAAACTGTTTCGACGCCCAAATCAGAAGCATGATTCCGTTTCATAGCCAGCGCATAAGTATTATTGAACCCGAAGGATTGAAGCGCCTCTAGCCCTTCAGATTGGAGATATTCATTTAGTTCGGTCAGGGTAGAATCAGCTTCTTCTGGGAAAATAATTTCTGCTAATGTTCCCGAATATTCAACATAGACATCCACTTCTCCGGTTCTCAATGCCTCATAGATCACCATAGTGCCGCTCATGCCGAAGTTTCTATCGACGGTGAAACCACTATCTTCGAGAAGCTGAGAAATAACTTCACCGAGAATATAATTCTCATTAAAGTTTTTGCTACCTATGGTAAACACGCGTGAAGAATCTGTCGCTTGAGGTGATGCAGCTCCACTAAAAAGGATTGAGAATATGGAGAATGCAAGCAAAAGCGCATTAGTCAGGTATTTTCGCAACATTAGTTACCCCCTACCCGAAACAATGTCTCTACATAATTACTCGCTGGGTTATTTTGGATGTCTTTAACAGTCCCTTGCTGCTCTATTCTACCCTCGTATAAAACGATTATTTGTTGAGCGAGTTTCATCGCTTCTCCCATATCATGAGTAACTAATACCGTAGTTCTAGATTCTAATGCTTGCAGTCTCAAAAACTCACTATGAATGATCTCTCTGGTAACTGGGTCTAGAGCCGAAAAAGGCTCATCCAACAATAATAATGGAGGGTTTAACATCATGGCACGACACAGGCTCACCCGTTGCTGTTGGCCGCCAGACAAGCTATAGGGGT
>CAWKZI010000452.1:0-2773 GCA_963854365.1 Gammaproteobacteria bacterium | reverse complement strand
AGGGCTGCAATTATCGTCGATTCTCAATAACTTATCCACAAGATGAGGCCGACTAGGAGTATGATTGTTTAGCTATAGAAATTGTGATTCCATTTCGTCACGGCAGTTAGAGTGTAATTTAAGCAACTTAGCCTCTATCGAACACACATATCCGCGCGCGCGCATAAAAGAGACATCACCATCCAATTACTACAGTATTTCTTCTTTAAATCCTTTCTTTGGATAACTTCAGTTTTACCACTCAGAGCGCTGCATTTTATCGGCAGTATTTGGGGCACGTTGCTTTTTGTTATTCCCTGTAGAGCAAGGTCAACAACACTCACAAATCTGCAAATTTGCTTCCCACAAAAAAGTGCTTTAGAAATTCGGGCTTTGGCTAAAAAAAGTTTGATAAGCACGGCTTTTACGGCATTAGAGATGGGCAAGGTCTGGGTTCCTCCCATAGGACACACGCTTTCCCTCGTGTCTCAGGCTGAGGGCGTAGAACGTTTTTATGAAGCTATCAACAGCGATAAAGGCGTAATACTACTTGCACCCCATATAGGTCATTGGGAACTATTTGGTCTTTATCTTTGTAATAAGCTGGATGCTACTTTTATGTATCAACCTCCAAAGCTAAAACGAATGGATGGATTGATAAAGAAGGTGAGGGGCCGAGCAGGGCTTAATTTGGTGCCTACCGACAGGAAAGGAGTTTCTCAATTACTCGATAGACTAAACAAGGGTGGTTTGGTTGGTGTATTGCCAGATCAGGTACCCACTAGTGTGGGTGGAGAGTATGCTCTTTTTTTTGGGCAACCAGCCTTTACTATGACCTTAGCGAGTAAATTAGCCCGCCGCACGGGAGCGAGGGTTTTCTTCGGATTTGCCTTACGACTTCAAAATGCGGCCGGTTTCAAAATAATCGTGAACGAAGCAGATGCAGCTATACACTCTGCTGACTTAATGACGTCAACAACAGCAGTTAATCAAATGGTTGAGCGTTGCGTGGCAGTCGATATAAGCCAATATCAGTGGGAATATAAAAGATTTCGTCGACAACCGAATGAAGTTAAATTTTACTAATTAGGCTTTTTGGAAGTTTGAGAATCTAAGAAATAGGAAGGTCTAGCGCTTCCAAAACATTGGAGTAAAAAGAACCAATAGAGTGAACACTTCTAATCGACCCAGTAGCATTGCAAAACAAAGAATCCATTTCGCCGCGGAGGGCAGGTGGCCGTATGTTTCAGCGACACTTGCCAGCCCTGGCCCTAGATTGTTGATACAAGCACCAACAGCACTGAAAGCTGTGATGATATCGAGGCCTGTGGCGAGTAACGCCAAAAGCATCACCATATATGCCATCACGTAAACCGCAAAGAAGCCCCAAACAGATTCAATAATTCGGTCTGGCACTGGATTTCTGCCGAGTTTAATCGGAATAACTGCCTTAGGATGAATTAGGCGCTGTACCTCGCGAAAACCTTGTTTGAAAATTAACAGGATCCGGATAGCTTTCATGCCCCCTCCAGTAGATCCCGCACAGGCGCCGATTATCGCCGCATATAACAACATATATGGCAAAAATAGTGGCCAAGAGCTGAATTCCGCAGTAGTAAATCCTGTGGTTGTAGCCACCGAAACTACCTGGAATACGCCCTTGATAGCTGCCTCGAACGCATTGGAATAAGTAGCAGAAAAATAGAGAACCGATACTGTAACTAGAGAAACGGAACAAAGAATAAAAGAATAAAATAAAAATTCTGGGTCGCTCAGGTAGTGCTTTATTCCCCGACGTTGCCAAGCGGTAAAGTGCAGAGCGAAATTGATGCCTGCGATAAACATAAAAACAATTGCGATAAGTTCGACAGCAGAGTTATCAAAGAAACCCATACTTTGATCATGGGTAGAAAAACCACCAATGGCGACAGTGGTAAAGCTGTGACTTATAGCATCGAATAAATCCATACCAGCCAACCAGTAAGACAGGGCGCACACAACCGTGAGGGTTAAGTAGATGTACCATAATGCTTTTGCTGTCTCAGTTAATCTTGGGACGAGTTTATTGTCCTTTACTGGGCCCGGGCTCTCTGCGCGATAAAGCTGCATACCGCCAATGCCAAGCATGGGAAGTAATGCCATTGCCAAAACGATGATTCCCATGCCTCCGAGCCACTGCAACTGCTGTCGATAAAACAATATTGATTTTGGCAGGCTATCCAATCCAGAAATTACAGTAGCCCCCGTAGTAGTAAGCCCAGATATGGATTCAAATACAGCGTCAGTTATTGATAGCTCAAGTGCCGAAGAAAGCAAAAAAGGCAGACATCCCGCAGTACCCAAAACTGCCCAAAAAAGCGTAACCACCAGAAAGCCATCCTTAGTGCTGAGTTCTGTCTTGGACCGCGCAGTTGGCAAAAATAAAATGAGCCCGATAATAGATGTTATTAGAAATGAATTTACAAATACCATTTCCATGCCATCGTTATAAATCAAAGAAATGGCTAATGGCAAAAAATTACCGAGCGCACTGAACAACATCAGTAAGAGGCCTAGAATCTTTACTATGATTGAAGCGTGCATTATTAAATTATCGCGTTAGCAGACTGGGTTAGAAAAAACTGAAACCTACCTGGAAAAGACGTTCCACTTCTCGAATTCTTTTCTGGTCGACGAGGAATAAAATTACATGATCACCAGACTCAACTACTGTGTCATCATGAGCGATTAAAACTTTATTGTTGCGCACTATTGCGCCAATAGTAGTACCTTCAGGCAAATCAATATCTTCTAT
>CAWKZI010000451.1:0-2775 GCA_963854365.1 Gammaproteobacteria bacterium | reverse complement strand
CTCCGGCAAATCCAAATCCATGAATTAAGCCAAAGGCAAAAGCAATCAACCAAGGTTTCGAATGCACTAGGGTTTGGTGTCCGCGATGTCCCATAATAATTTCGCGAGCTAAGAAAATAATTGAGAGCGCAATTAATACTTCAATAGGGGCTCCGGGAACTGGAAATACCCCTAGAACTGCACAGGCAAGAGTTATGCTGTGGGCAATGGTGAATGCTGTGATAGTTTTAATAAGTATCCAGAACCCTTTCAGTAGCAATAAAAGGCCGAGTACGAATAACAAGTGATCTATACCAAACAGGATGTGTTCGGCCCCTAGTTCTAAATATCGAATAGCCAGATTTCTAATCGACCCGGCTCCGGCCTTCAATTCTGCCAAGGGAACTTCGATATAATTACCATCACCGGGAAAATACCCGGACACATCATTGCCTCCATTCCACCGAGCCACTACCACAACCCCCTGCAAACCCCAGGGGAAGGATATATTGTCGTTAATATTAAGACTGGGATAACAGCTGAAGCGATAACTATAACCACTGGGTTCCAAGCCAACACATCGTTCTGGCAATATTCGTTCTACATTGAATAGAGGGGGTACTTGCTGGTCCACTATAGATAGGCGGTACTCGTTGTTGTCCAATTCGTCCATGAACACCCGGGCAACTCCAGTAACATCAATATCGTGAGCGAATATTGGGGGACTAGCAGGAATTACGAATAAGAGGCAGAAAGCTAAGGTGAGTTTTTTTGTCATAGAGAGATGCTTTGCCTAACAGAGCTACTCAGGCCGGGTATCATTAATAATACGAATAGAATAGTTATCCCAGAGCTTATCTATTTGGAGTTGCAAACGGAGGTCCTCTTCCTGAGTTATCCAGTCGAGACGAACTCTATCTTCAATTTCGCTTAATGGTGTAAGGCGTGCCTCATTTCTTTCAGTGACGCGCAACCAGTGCTGGCCTCTATTGCTAATGAATGGTCCGGACCAATCTCCAAGATTTTCTGAAAATACATTTGTAGCAAAACTTTCATCAAAAATATTCGAAAGATCGAGAAAATTTACATTGGGCAATGGCGAGGCGGAGCCTTCCGACAATTCCAATAATTCTTCAGCTTCAGCACCACTCGAAAGCAGTGTCTGCATAGCAGCAGGCAACGGGTTACGGCTGTCAAAAACCAGCTCGTCTACTGAAATTGTGGTTAATGTTTCGTAACGCGTGATATTGCTCTGATAAAAGCCAAATAACTCTTCCTGGCTAGGCTGGATAATATCCCCACTTAATACGTGGCGCATTTTTTGGGCCAACATGTCATGAATGCGGGCATCGTTATCTAGATCCATGGTAAGCGCTTCCTGGACCAAAATTTTCTCTTCTATAAATAAAACGGTAATCAGCTCTCGTTGTTGATCACTAACTGTTTCGCCACTGATCAATTCTTGAAGAAAAATTCTAGCATCGATTTCACTCTGGCTTACCTCGAGAACGTTCTCATCGTTAGACTGCGTGAATTCATAAAGCGCAAAGATTATTCCCGCAATGAGGAAGAAGTGAAGAGTTGGTTCTTGTGACCAAGGTTTCAACATAATGAAATTCTGATATCAATGATTAGCTTACTGAGACAACTATTTATGGGTTATCGTGCAAATAGCACAGAATTTAACGATTTAGGTACTAGTTTGGATTCAGAATGGATTAGATTCAAGTGCTAAATCCTAGTTTTTTAACGAAATGTCTATACAAACGAAAGCGCCTTCTATACAAGCTGAAGCTCTCTCTGTATAATGCCTTTTTTGTAGATGGTGGTAAATCTTATGCTGCGTATAGCTGAAGAGGCCCTGACATTCGATGATGTACTGCTCCTGCCTGCACACTCCAACGTACTTCCAAAATCAGTCTCCTTAAATTCTAAACTGACTAAAGCCATTGGGCTTAATATTCCTCTGGTGTCATCTGCTATGGATACAGTTACTGAAGCACGCCTTGCAATAGCAATGGCTCAGGAAGGCGGGGTGGGTGTCATTCACAAAAGCATGAGCGTGGATAAACAAGCGAAAGAAGTGCGCCTCGTTAAAAAATATGAAAGTGGAGTTGTAAAAGACCCTATTACTATTCAGGACTCTGCAACAATTCGGAATCTGATTCTGCTGATGAAGGAATACGATATCTCTGGAATGCCAGTCATAGCTAATTCTGGCTTGGTCGGAATTGTGACTAGTAGAGACGTGCGCTTTGAAGCCAATCTTGATGCGAAAGTAGAAACCATTATGACCCCAAAAGATCGCCTAGTAACCGTAGGCGAAGATTTTGAGCTCGATGATGTGAAGGAATTACTCCATCGTCATCGTATTGAAAAAATACTTGTGGTTAATGATGACTTTGAATTAAAGGGTTTAATCACTCTAAAAGATATCCGAAAATCTGAAGATTATCCTAATGCTTGCAAGGATGAGCTAGGTCGCTTGCGAGTTGCAGCAGCGGTCGGTGTTGGTGCCGACTCGGCCGATAGAGTTGCAGCAATCATCGATGCAGGTGTGGATATTATTGTTGTTGATACGGCACATGGCCACCATCAGGGTGTGCTGGATCAAGTCAAAACGATTAAATCTAAGTACCCAGAAATTTGTGTTGTTGGCGGGAATATAGCAACGGCCGATGCGGCAAGAGATCTGGTTAAAGCAGGTGCGGACGCAATAAAAGTAGGGATAGGCCCAGGCTCTATTTGTACAACTCGAATAGTAACCGGAGTAGGCGTGCCGCAAATAACTGCGGT
>CAWKZI010000450.1:0-2779 GCA_963854365.1 Gammaproteobacteria bacterium | reverse complement strand
GCCCAAATTTGGAGGTAGGGGCCGAAAAGAAGGCATATCAAATTCCGGTGTATTGATTAAGCGATATCCAATACCACCAATAAAGAAAAGATTAATCGCAATTGAAATCAACACTCCTAAGCTAATCAGATTTTTTCGATTCATCATCAGTAGGAGTTCTCCGTGTAATCATTTAAAGAAAGTAGTGTGAGTTCATCTTCCCAATAATCTAGTTCATTAACTTCTGCTCTAATGCTGAAACTGTAAAAATTACCGACTATTATTCCGAATAGAAGCGGCAAGCATCCGACCAGGGCAGGGCGCCACCACAAAAGGTGAGAACTTTGTTGGGGAATTAACCAGCCAAGAACCTGATCTAGAAAAGATTGCTGTTGCGGAGGTAGCTCTTGGTATAAGACTTTCGTTAACAGGTCTGAAAATTCAGGAATCTGCTGCGACTTGAGTACCTCGTTTAGCTGGCGTTCTTGATTGAGAAGGTTTTTTGCGGCAGTGCTGTCAATAGCAAAAGTGCTACATTCTTCCCGCAGACCGTTAGGCCAAACTGAAATATCGGCTCCATAAAAGTCCACTAAGTCTGAAAATTTGTCAAATGTCATAGTGATTACCTATCTATTATTTACCGCCAAGATCAAGAGCATTCAGGCGGGCTCAATCTTTGGTATCCTCGATTTTCGAAGCGTCAGTTATAGCCATTGCCTGACGCAATGTTCGCTTGGATCGTGCCAATGCTGATTCTAATGCTTTTATTGAGATATTCATTATATGCGCTGCTTCCTTGTTGGAAAAATTCTGATAGTGACAGAGCATTAATGCGCTGCGCTGGTTTTCGGGAAGATTACGAATCTGCTCATTTAGCTTTTTAATATTGGATTTATCGGTAATTTCTTCGTTATCGTAGCCGTTACTTTTATGGTCGTCTTTTGTTTCATCAAAGCTTTCCTGGGTTACGACCCGTCTATGTTTTTTCAGATAATCAATGCAGAGATTATGAGTGATTCGATGAAGCCATGTTGATAGTTTTGCTTTTTCACTTTGCCACTTCGCAGCGTTTATCCATAATCTCAAAAACGTTTCCTGAGTGATGTCTTCAGTGTCTTTCTGATTGCCGAGCATTCGAAAAGCATAATGACTGATGGACTTAAGATGTTGGTGAACGATGACCTGATAGGCAGACTGATCACCATCACAAACTGCTAACATCAATTCTTCATCAGTCATTAATTTTTTGTCGCCTTTCTATGCGAGAGGCTCCTTATACTCGAGGATCTTGTCCTCTTCGGTGCCTACCCGGTCCACCTCGCCCGCCGCGTCTAAATCCGCCTCGATCTAGACGTGGAGGCCGTAATTCATCAGCAGAGAGTGTGCCGTTACCATCCTGATCCATTTCAAGGAATTTTGCTTCCTGAAATTCCGCAGCAGTTACGATTTCATCGCCATCTTGATCTGTTTCTTGAAATCGCTGGGTAGCGATTCTAGCCTGCATTTTTGATCTTCTAGCAATCTGCTCTTTAGTAGATTCTCTATTATCTGTATCTTGACCACTGGCACCAGGACGTGTGCCTTGACTGCCAACTCTTGGACCTGGTCTGGCGTTTAGGTATTCATCAATCGTTAAGACATCATTGCCATCCGTGTCCATTGCTGCAATTGAACTAAATTTGCTTTCCTGAAATTCGACAAAACTGACTACACCATCTCCGTTATTGTCTAGAATTGCTAGGGCAGTTTGCCCACGAGACGGCTCATCTTCAGATGCTGCAGAGGTTGTATACCCCAAGAGTACAGCGGTGCTCAGAGTTGATGCAACTGTGAAAGCAAGTCGTAAATTCCTCATGGTATATCTCCTGGGTTGTGAGGCGCGGTTAGCACTTTTAACTATTTATACGTATGACTCGGAAATACCAGTCGCTGGCTTAGAATATTCGAGGCAGTCGCTTCATCGGGTTGAATGATTAAGAGTTCCGTGTATTCTTGAGATTCTGAAAGTGCTTCACAATCAGAACATAATTAAAACTCAGTTAACAACAGCCCAATGGTGCTCAGCAAATGAATCCTATTAACAAGAAGTTCAAATCCCTATTAGCTGCAACTCTGCTGCTTGTATTCACATTTTTGAGCAATTTTGCCAGCGCTGCAGAATATGTTCTCGACCCAGATTGGCCAAAGCCACTACCTGATGGAATCACTTGGGGCCAAGTTCCAAATGTCACCATTGATCAGGATGGGTTTATTTATGCCTTCCATCGAGCCGATCCACCAGTATTGAAGTTTTCACCAGACGGTGAGCTAGTGGAAACTTTCGGTGCTGAGTGGGTGAGTACCCCTCATGGTTTTCGCGCCACACCTGAAGGCACAATATGGGCGACTGACTACAACCGTCAAACCGGCCATACAATTACTAAATTTGATACTACTGGCAGGATAATACTGCGACTTGGTGCGAGAGGGTTTGCTGGAGTTGGGCCCAATACATTTGATGGGCCGGCTGATGTGGCTCAATCTGAAAACGGCGATTTCTTTGTCGCTGATGGTCATTGGAATAACCGCATAGTGAAGTTCGATAAGACTGGTCGCTATCTTATGGAATGGGGTCAGCGAGGCTCCGCACAAGGTGAGCTTGATCTGCCCCATAGCATAGTAATTGATAGGCGCGGTCGAGTCTTAGTGGGTGACCGGTCCAATCATCGAATTCAGATTTTCGATCAAGATGGTGGCTATATCACGGAATGGGATCAATTTGGCTGGCCCAGTGGGATGTTTATCGACGATAACGATATAC
>CAWKZI010000449.1:0-2779 GCA_963854365.1 Gammaproteobacteria bacterium | reverse complement strand
TAACTCCGGGTGGTGACGATGATACGGTTATGATTTTTTACACTGGCGGTACGACTGGTCGTTCCAAAGGAGTAATGCTTAGTCACAAGAATTTTCAAATTAATACTGATTGCTCAATACCACTTTATCGCATGCAAAAAAACTGGAATTTTATAATCATGGGGCCGCTGTTTCATCTAGCGGCAGGCTCTAGAGTTTTTAGCGGCACCGCTGTTGGTGGCCATTGTGTGATATTACCAAAATTCGATGTTGTAGAAGTGCTATCAGTTATAGAGCAGTACAAGATAAATTCGGGCACTCTAGTGCCAACGATGCTGCAAATGCTGTTAGATCATACAGATTTTTCTAAGTTCGATTTATCATCATTAAAAATGCTGGCTTATGGAGCAGCTCCTATGTCGGTTGCACTCTTAAATAGAGTTATTCAAGCATTCCCGGGCGTAGAAATTTTTCAAACCTTTGGTATGACTGAAGCAAGCCCCATTGTAACTAGCCTCGATTCTGCTTTTCACGTTTTAGAAGGCCCTAAGGCAAACAGGCTCGGCTCAGTTGGTCGGCCCGTAAAGCATGTAGAGCTTAAAATTACTGATGACGAAAATAATGAGGTTTCTAATGGAGAAACTGGTCAGATATTGGTCCGTGGCGATAACATCATGAAGGGATATTGGCGCCTTCCTGAACAGACTGCCGAAGCGCTGCAAGATGGCTGGTACCTAACAGGTGACGCTGGTTATCTTGACGATGAAGGCTTTTTATTTCTCGAAGGTAGAGTCAAGGACATGATTGTGAGCGGCGGTGAGAACGTTTATCCCATTGAGATTGAAAATATTATTTCTGATCACCCGGCGATTCATCAAGTCGCTGTTATCGGTATTCCTCATGACACCTGGGGAGAAGCAGTGCATGCTATTGTGACCCTTGAGGGTGATGACCAACCAACAGAAGCAGAGATAATTAAGTTTTGCAAAGAACAAATCGCTAGTTATAAATGCCCGGTGAGTGTTACTTTTCGTGATGAGCCAATGCCACTTTCACCAATTAACAAGATTCTAAAAACAGAGCTTCGTAGACCTTTTTGGACGGATCGTAAAAGTAATCTTGTCTAGTGACGACATCTAATGGCAGCGCCAAGTATCAGTGACAGCAGTCATGTTGCCCAACCTCCCGACAGTGGAATAATTTGTCCCACCATGTGGTTGCAGTTTTTGCTAGCTAAATAGGCAGCAAGTTCTGCAGTCTCACTGGCAGCACCAATTTTATTTGTCGGCACATTTCTTTTTACATGATCTAGGAATTTTTTATTGTCTAGAATATCGTTCGGATAGTAAGTGTCATTGTTAACATAGTTCTGTGCTATTGCATTTGCATGAATATTTTTGCGTGCTAATTCTAAACCTACTGCTTTAATAAAACCATTCTGTGCTCCTCGTGCAGCACAATAGGCTGCGTTATTTGCAATGCCTTTTAAGGGTGCGGCGCTAGTTACTGCAATTATTTTTCCAGATTCTCGTTCGAGCATTTGCGGAGTAACAGCTCTTACCAAATACATAAGCGGATGTACAAGGGAATCAAATAAGTTATTCCAATCACTATTTCGGATACTTTGCACAGGGCTGGTCATTGGAGGTTCAGCAAGATTGGCAACGAGAATATCTATGTTGCCCGCATTGCTTACTAATTCTTTAACTTCTGCTTCGCTGGTCATAGGGTAACGGCCTTCAATGACCTCAATATTCAAGGTCTCGAATTTCTCTTTTATGACGATGCCCATATATCGATCAATACAGGTGACCAAAGCTGTCCTTCTTTTATCCACTTTTTCTCTCTTTGCTTTTATCGTTTCGATGTTCAATCTTTTTTCTCCAGTTCGATTACGTGCTGAACAAATTTTTCCAGAGTCTCATATGGTTGGCATCCAACCACCGTCAGGTCATTGCTGAAAAATGTAGGAACTCCAGTCACGCCAACTAATCGCGCCCTACTCCAATCTTCATTAACAGCGGTTTCGAATTGTCGCTCTTCTAAAATTTCACGGGCAGCTGAAGTATCTAAATTTACAGATCCGGCAATTCTTAGTAACTCATTAATATCACTAATATTACAATTGTCCACGAAGTAGGCTTTGTAAAGGGCATCATGAATCGCCTCCCCACCTTCTTGAGTATCAGCCCACTTCCCTATTTCTTGCGCCAAGCGGCTATTATAAGTATGAGTTCTTTCTCCGTAGGGAAGTCCTGCTTCAGCCATCAGCGACTTCATCCGCTCACGCATGGGAGTAATATCACGGCCTGCGAATAATTCAGCGAGAGATTTGCCTTCAGCGGGAGTTTCTGGGTGTAAAGGGAAATGGATCCATCGGATGTTGACAGGGTAATTGGTTTTTAGCTTTTCAATACTCACGGTACTGAGATAACACCATGGTCAGACGTAATCAGTAAATATATCTAGGTTAATTGTTTTCATATTGTACACTCCTCAAAGAAAGGTAATATTAACCTGTAAAAGCATTATCTGGTCTTTTTACGGGTTGCCAGTCGCGCAGTTAGGGTATACTGCGTGACTATCGTAATTCTGTGTAATTCGTAACGATGTAAGCAGCTAAATCTACGATGGCTGCGAAATTAATTAAAAGATGTTCCGAAAAGAGGTAAGTAATAATGCTTAAAGTTCTTAATATTATAGTTGTAGTTGCCGCATCTCTGGGGTTCCAGCTTTCCGCCTTGGCGCAAAGCTCGGATGAAGCTCTGGCTATTATGGTTCCAGGGAGCGGTACATATAG
>CAWKZI010000448.1:0-2782 GCA_963854365.1 Gammaproteobacteria bacterium | reverse complement strand
CAATACAACAGTCAAGTATTAACTACCTCTTAGACCAACAATGCGGACTAGATACGGTCACTATAAAAGAATTCATCGCCGGTGATATGAATCTAAACGCGCAGGGCTTGGCGTATTGGCTTTCTTCTCAAAATTAGTTCGAAACAGCCGGGTATAGTTTTATAAAATCTTTTCAATTCTCTAAAGAGTCAACTATGAAAGAATTAAGTCGACCAAGCATAATTTATTCCTGTATTTAGCCCGCAGATTCCGCTTCAGCAAACTCTTCTTCTACTGCTTCAGTTATTCGTGCTCTGGATGGCCGGGTCAAAAGTCTACCATTTACAAAGACGGCTGGTGTGGACCTTACTCCCGCCGAGGTTCCTCCGCGCTGATCATTTCTTACTTTCTCAATAACATCATCGGCTTCCACATCAGCGCGCAGCTGCTCTATATCTAAATTGAGCTCTAGCGCATAACTTTCAAATTCTGCTTCGACATTTGATAAGCTGGACCAAATAGGTTGGGTTGCAAATAAGTAATCATGCATATCCCAAAATCGATTCTGCCTAGCAGCAGCTTCCGCATATAGCGCGGCTGTCCAAGAGTGTTGGTGAGTAGTATTAATTGGATAGTGGCGCACGATCAGGTGAGCTTTATCGCTAATCCTTGGCCAAAGCTGTGTCATGGTTTCGTGTTCGGTAGCACATGCAGGACATTGAAAATCTGAGTAAACAACGATGGAAATTGGGTTTTCGGGGTTGCCGCGGAGATGATCAGTTTCAGCGATTTCGATTGGTGAATAAGTTCGACCTTGGCTGAATAGAGTATAGAGGACAAAGACTAGCAGTACTGGACCTACGCCAAAAAGTCCGAACTTCATCATGACCTTCTGGGTTCGCTGTTTCTGCTGAGCAGCAAGTTGTTTCTCTTCTTTGCGCTTTTTTTGATCTTCTCTTTTACTCATTTTTTAGTGCTCATTTTATTATGCTAATAGGAAATTACTAAATAGTATGGCTCTATGCTTTCTTTATGCGAGATTGGATTATGCAAGATTCTTTCTTGCTCCCTGTAATTAGTAAGCTTAGTCATCATCAGCCAAGATCCTATCGACGGTCGATGTAATTCTTCCCTTCTCTACGTGGGAAATAATTTTGCTACCTATTTTGACATCTATGCTATGCCTAATAACTTTCTCTGCTTCAGTATACGTAATACTGTAGCCACGAGCCAAGGTGTTGAGTGGGCTAATTATATTTAGGCTGCGGCTTAATTCAATTATATTGGCTTGCTTGCGTTTTACCTGATCTTTCACGCCGTGTTTAAGGTTATTTAAACCATTTTGTAATCTCAACCGTGATTGCTTTAACACCTGGCTTGGCGAACTAGCGAGTAGACTGCGATTAAGTTCAGCTAGGGTTTGATTTTGTCTTGCTGTTCGATTACTTATTGCTCGTTGTAGCCTGCTCTCGAGTTGATCAAGGTTTTGAGCATGTTCTTGCAGGCGTTGCCCCGGGTGTTTTAATTGCTTTAATAACCAATGCAATTGCTGCTGCCCAGCTTGAATCCTCGATCGCGCGATTTGTGTAAACTTTGATGAATATCTCTGGAATAAATCGAAATACTCATTCTGGGACGGGCTCATTAATTCCGCGGCCGCAGAAGGGGTTTGTGCACGAAGATCGGCGACGAAGTCAGTTATGGTAAAGTCAATCTCATGACCTACGGCGCTAATTATAGGTAGATTGCTCGCATATATAGCGCGGGCAACTGCTTCCTCATTAAAGGGCTGTAAGTCTTCGAGGGAGCCGCCACCGCGACCAACGATTAAGGCTTGAATTCCTAGTTTGGCAGCTAGCCGATTAGCTGTGATAATAGCTTTGATGATTTCGTCCGCAGCACCGATACCTTGGACGGCAGCAGGTAATAACGTAATTTCTGTAGCTGGAAAGCGCCGGCCGAATACGCTCAGAATATCTTGAATCGCTGCCCCAGTAGCTGATGTAATTACTCCAATATGTTGATAGTTCTGGAGAATATTTTGTTTTGATTTAGAGTCAAATAAGCCTTCCGCTTGCAGTTTAGCTTTTAACTCTTCGAAGGCACGACGCAATGCACCATCTCCGGCTTCTTCCATGCGCTCAGCAATTAACTGATAGTCTCCGCGACCTTCATAAATGCTCAGCCGACCACGAATGATTACTTGATTGCCATTGCCAGGTTTGAATCCTGCTGAAAGGTTTCGATTTGCGAACATCGCGCAACGAATTTGAGATGACCGATCTTTGAGAGTGAAATACCAGTGGCCAGATGCAGGCATAGCCAAATTTGATATCTCGCCTTCGACTACAACGTTAGGAAAGTTAGCTTCTAGCAGGGTGCGAGCCATTTTATTAAGGCTACTTACAGTAATAACATGCTCAGATTGTCTGTCACTGCTGTCTGCTGAAGGGTCATTGCTATAAGCCATAGTCTTAGTCTACCTCAGAGATGTTGGGAATTGTATGATGAAGAGATTCAAAGATAATTGGTAGATTCGCAAGTTAATAGAATCGAAGAAAAATAATCCAGAGTGATGTTGTTGTTTATTTAGCATAGGTGTTACGGCTTGGAATGTTCTTTCTTAAGTGTTAATAGAGCTTATTGATAGACTTAATGTAGTGCATACCTAACTATTTATTTATTTATTGAGAAACTAACTGCCCCAATGACCCATGATTCTTCCGTGTATTCAGGGGTCAATGTAAAGAGTTTTTGCGAGGCAGCAATCAGAAGTTTCTGTTTCTGACATTTCTCTAATAAA
>CAWKZI010000447.1:0-2783 GCA_963854365.1 Gammaproteobacteria bacterium | reverse complement strand
TGAATTGTATTAGGCCACAGTTCAGTCTCCATCAATATCAGCATTTTGGGGTTTAGCTTCCTTATGAATCGAATCAGAGAACCAGGTAAGTCGTAAGGCATATAAGAATGAATAACGGAAGTGCCGAGCAGCTCTCTTGAGCGCACCAAGCCGGTTGGAGTCATACAACTAACTACAATTTGAGCTCCAGTGTCTTGTTTTAACAGCTCAAAAACTATGGGCCTGGCGGCTACAACCTCGCCAACAGAGACTGCATGAATCCATGTTGTGCCCTTCTTAGTGTCAAAATTTGCAGGAAGCTTAAATTCACCAAATCTTTCTGCGATACCTTGTCGATATCTTGGTGATTTAAGTGATCTCAGATAAAGCCGCAGAAGAATAAACGGTACCGAGAGATAAAGAAGAACACTGTATAGAAACCGTTGCATTTGTTCGCTTATATTGGGAAAGCTTTTGCTCGTTGGGAAATTTGTTTTTATATCGATATACTCTACTTGCTCTTAGTGTTAAGGAGCATTCGTTAATTCGCCTAAGCTTGGTCACCAGCTTCAGGCAAAGAGTAAAGGTACCCAATGATTCCAACCTATTCAACTGACATTGTCATATTTGGTGGTGGCATTGCTGGACTTTGGTTATTGAATCGATTGCGAAACGAAGGGTTCGATGCGATTCTGTTCGAGTCCAATCAAATCGGTAGCGGCCAAACCATCGCCTCTCAAGGGATTATTCATGGCGGGCTAAAATATGCGCTAAGCGGAGCATTAACGGGAGCGACGGAAGCTATTGCCGATATGCCATCCCGCTGGCGCAGTTGCTTGGCTGGGTCTGGTGACGTCGACTTACAGGGAACGGCTATTCTTAGCAAGAATTACTACCTGTGGTCGACTTCAGGAATACGTTCAAAACTAAAGACTTTTCTAGGCAGCAAAAGCGTGCGAGGAAAAGTCAATCCACTACGAAGCAATGAGTTCAGTAGCCTTTTCAAGAATTCGACGGTTCCAGGGAATCTTTACGAACTTCCAGATTTTGTGGTTAACACCGATTCATTACTGCAAGTACTCGCTCATAACCAATTCAATCATCTTTATAAATACGAAAAAGATGCCATCGGATTTAATCGCAACCAGTCAGACGAAATAAAGAGTGTATCTTTAATAAGTAATTTACCTAACTGCGCTTCCTCTGAAATTCGGATTGAAGCACAGCAATTTATTTTTTGCGCCGGCGGTGGAAACGAAGAGTTAATTTCACAGGCAAAGTTAAAAAAGCCCAGCACACAACGCCGACCACTAAAAATGGTTTGGGTTAAAAAGAACAACCTTCCCCCGGCCTATGTTCATTGCATAGGAGATAGCTTTAGCTTATCTCCAAAGCTGACAATCACTACTCATTACAATGATGAGAATGATGTTATTTGGTATTTAGGTGGAGACTTAGCCGAACAGGGTATGCAGCGTTCTGATGCAGAACAGATTCAAGCAGCGAAGGTCCAAGTTGCAGAGCTACTCCCTTGGGTCAATTTTTCCAATGCAAACTGGAACTGCGTTTCTATAGACCGTTGCGAAGCCAAGATTAAGAATAATTTTAGGCCTGACGATGCATGTCTTATTGCAGAGGGCAATGCAATAGCAGTCTGGCCAACAAAACTTACTCTCACTCCCTCCTTGGCCGATAAGGTAGTAGAACACCTCGCTAACAACTCCATCGCTTCGATAGCTGTCAGCGGTAGCTCGGCACTTCGACAACATTTTGGTGAACCAAAGATTGCGGTTCCCTACTGGAACTAATCAATAATGACCATAGCAAGACGAGCATTAGGTCAATCAGGCATCGACGTCTCATGTATTGGATTGGGCACAACCAAATTTGGTCGTAATCAGGAGGTGAAATACCCAAGTGGTTATTCGCTGCCTGAGGACAAAGAAATTTCCGCTCTGTTAGACGGAGCTCAAAATCTGGGAATAAACCTAATCGATACAGCACCTGCTTATGGCAGCAGTGAACAACGGCTCGGCCGGTTAATGCGGAATCGTGATGACTGGATTATATGCACAAAAGTAGGCGAGGAATTTCTTGGAGGAAAATCTTTCTATGATTTTTCTGGTGATTATGTGAGAAAAAGTATTGAAAGAAGCCTCCGGGATATGCAGACAGACTATCTTGATATCGTGCTCGTCCACTCTAATGGCAAGGATACAAACATTATCGATTCAACTGATTGTCTGCCTGTACTGCTGGAGCTCAAAGAAAAAGGGTTGATCAAGGCCATAGGCATGTCTACTAAAACCGTCGATGGTGGGCTTAAAGCAGTCGAAGTTTTTGATGTAGTGATGGTGACTTACAATCCTTCCAGCACCGCTGATGAAGTGGTAATCGACCGTGCGGCAGAACTCGACAAGGGCGTACTAATAAAAAAGGCACTCAATAGTGGCCATGTTAATGAAACCGCCATGAGTGTTAGTGAGTGTATTCGTTTTGCATTGCGCCCAAAAGGGGTTTCCAGCGTCATTCTCGGGACCATTAATGAGCTTCATTTACGGCAGAACGCAGCCGTGCTGTAATAAATCTAAAATACCCAACCCTTTATTTTCTACGCTTTATTCTTCACTCCTTAGGGCTTAAGAAAACTCTGTCATTGTGCTTCATTCAATATGAACCTCACTTTCCTCTGATAACGAGATAGTAATAAAGCTATACGTCATACATCTATAATTTGTGCTTAATAGGTTTGCCGATTCCCCAGCCAGCCAGTTAGCAATGAATAAGCAGCTATCAATTCAATT
>CAWKZI010000446.1:0-2787 GCA_963854365.1 Gammaproteobacteria bacterium | reverse complement strand
TCTCTGTTGAATTTCTATTCCAGCGGCAGAGCTGAAGGTGGTTTCGAAAGAGGTGTTCAGCGGGCATTGCGCGCTGTATTGGTCGACCCCGAATTTTTATTTCGGTTTGAATCAGACCCTCGCGATATAACCCCGGCAACTGCCTTTCAGTTAACTGATATTGAATTGGCTTCACGACTTTCCTTCTTTTTATGGAGCAGTATTCCCGATGACGAGCTATTGATATTGGCCGAAAGAGGCATTCTTAGTGAGCCCGCGGTGCTTCGTGCTCAGGTAGAAAGAATGCTTGCCGATTCACGCTCAGGGGCTTTGGTAGAAAATTTTGCAGGTCAGTGGTTGTATCTGCGAAACTTGCCTGGAGTGGCTCCAGACCCTGATGCATTTCCTGAATTCGATGATAATTTGCGCGAAGCGTTTCGTACTGAAACGGAAATGTTTGTTGATAGTCAATTGCAGTCCGATCGCAATGTCTTAGAATTATTGACTGCTGACTATACATTCTTGAATGAGCGGTTGGCTCGACACTACGATATATCAGGTGTCTATGGTAATCACTTTCGCAAAGTTATATTAGAGAATGAGCAACGAGGTGGGCTGCTAGGGCAAGGAAGTATTCTTACGGCAACATCCTATCCTAATCGGACATCGCCGACATTGCGCGGTAAATGGGTGCTGGATAATTTGTTAGGCACACCGCCGCCGCCGCCGCCGCCCGATGTGCCGGATTTAGAAGATAGTGATAGCATAAGTCCGCGTTCCGTAAGAGATCGCCTAGAGGCGCACCGTACTAATCCAGTTTGTGCCAGCTGCCATTCAAGGATGGATCCTTTTGGGTTAGCGCTGGAACCTTTCGATGCAATTGGTGGCTTGCGTAGTTATGACGGAGGCGAACTAATTGATGCCTTCGCAAGCCTACCCGATGGTTCGAGTTTCGATGGACCGAAAGGTGTACGTGATTATCTTTTAGGCAACGAAGAACGCTTTGTCGCCACGTTAACGAAGAAATTATTAACCTATGCACTTGGTCGTGGACTTGAAAACTATGATCCGCCAGCAGTGCGAAAAATTGTGCGAGCCGCAGAAGATGATGATTATAGTTGGTCGTCGTTAATGATGGGCATCGTAGAAAGCGTGCCATTCCAAATGAGGAGGTCACAAGAACTATGATCATCACTAAGAAACATCTGCCAAGGCGAAAGTTTTTACGCGGGCTTGGAGCGACAGTAGCCTTGCCATTATTAGATAGTATGATCCCTGCGCTTACTGCACAGGAGTTGACTGCAGCGAAGCCAGTTCGCCGGTTGGGAATCGTATATGTCCCTAATGGTGTTCATATGAATACCTGGACGCCACCTGACGTAGGCAGGGGGTTTTCATTACCGTCCAGCCTAGAACCTCTAGCGGATTTCCAAGATCAGATGGTAGTCGTAACTGGGCTTTCAAATAAAATGGGTGATGCCTGGCCAGGTGAAGGTGCAGGGGATCATGCTCGAGCAGCAGGTGCTTATCTCACTGGAGTTCATCCAAAAAAGACTGAAGGTGCAGACCTCCGTGCTGGTATATCTGTCGATCAGATCGCAGCAAGAGTTATGGGTAGGGAGACACAATTGTCCTCACTCGAGTTATCGCTGGAATCGAGAGAGAGCGTCGGCTCATGTGACCCCGGTTATGCTTGTGCCTATGCCAACACGTTAAGTTGGAGTAGTGCAACTACGCCATTGCCTATGGAGAACAACCCGAGGATGGTTTTTGAACGGTTGTTTGGTGGGAATGAGAGCACAGATCCCGAAGTGTGGCGAGCGCGCCGTGAAGAAGATAGCAGTATTCTTGATGCTGTTGGTGACAAGGTAGCTCGGCTGCGTGGCGATCTAGGTCATCGCGATCAACTTAAACTTGAGGAATATCTTGAGGCGATCCGAAATGCGGAGCGGCGCATACAAATGGCAGAGTCACAAAGTGACCGTGAGTTGCCAGTTATCGAGCAACCAGCCGGTGTGCCAGATACATTCGCAGAACATGCCAAGATAATGTTCGACTTACAATTGCTAGCCTATCAGGCTGACCTTACCCGTGTTATTACGTTTATGGTCGGTCATGAAACTAGTCAACGTGCCTATCCTGAAATAGGAGTGCCGGATGCCCATCATCCATTGTCACATCACGGCGGCAGTGCAGAAAAAATCGAGAAGTTAATAAGAGTGAACAGATACCACACTGAAATGTTTGGCTACTATATAAATCGTTTAAGGAACACAGCTGATGGGGATGGGTCATTACTGGATCATTCCACTATTCTTTATGGTAGTGGTATGAGTGATGGCAACGGGCATAATCATCATAATTTGCCGACGATGTTGGTAGGCGGTGGAGCAGGTACGATTAATGGTGGGCGTCATATTAATTTTCCCCGCGAGAAAGAAACGCCAGTCACTAATCTCTTTCTTGATATGCTCAACAAATTAGATGTGCCACTTGACACTTTTGGTGATAGCACAAGCAATTTGAACGTTTTAGCTGAGGCTTAAAAAGTGCAACAAGGAAGCCGAAAATTATTCAAGTTTGTCGTAGCGACGTTTTTCATTTTTGAAATAATAAGCGTCAGAGCTTCTGGATTCGAGCTGCTTGAAGCTGCGCAGCGCAACAATACTGAAACCATACTTACACTATTAGCTGAAGGAATTAACGTTAACGCCAGTCAGCCAGACGGATCGACCGCCTTACACTGGGCTGCTCACTGGAATGAGATTAGCGTAGCCCAACAACTGATCGATGCTGGCGCAGTCGTTA
>CAWKZI010000445.1:0-2791 GCA_963854365.1 Gammaproteobacteria bacterium | reverse complement strand
GCTTATGCTTGAGGGTAAGCTTAGTTCTGGTAGCTGTGCCGTTGCATTAATTGCAATGGCAGATATAAAACTCGTTAGAGCTAGTTTGAGTATTATATTTAATAAAATTTTCACTGATTCATAAATTCTGATATTTAAATGGTTGTCTATCTATGCACGACGATTAAGTTTAATTCTATTAATTAGTTTTAAAAAGAAATAAGGATCTCTCATTATTTATATTACTAAAAAAAGTTAACGCAGACGTTGGTGCTCCTAATACTTTACTTTATAGCGACGATAGGGCGGTCTAAAATATTTCTTTCAAAGAGTAACGTAAAGAATACCATGCCCTCCATAATGTAAATGCTATTGCGGTATATAAGGTTAGCCTCCACCTTTTTACATTGCAATATTTGTGGCCCTTATCCCTTCGCCAAGAACAAAGCTTGAGCCTACCGCACCTACTACAGCGGTTCGTCGGTTAAGGTTTAACCCTGCGCGCAACCTAATAAGCGGCTCAATTCCAGTGCAATGCCCGGCCATTAAATTCTCAACTCCAATTTCGCGAAGACGATCTGCAGTCCACCCAAGAGTTTGATCATCAGCCGCAAATAAATGTAGCCCACCCATAAGAGCATGAATAGCATTATCTTGAATCGTTTCTTGTATTTGGACAAGAGCATTTACAACACCTGAATGACCGCAGCCAAGAAGAACTATGGGACCGTTTTGTGTTCGTACCACTAATGCCTGACTTTCGGGTATAGAATCGTCAATCCAATCTCCTAAGACTCTAACTTCAAGTTTGCTTCCCGAAGTGCCGGTTGGGTAATTCATTTCAGGGTGACGACGCTTAACTGGCCCTGATATCCAAACAGAAGGAAATATTTCGGCGGCCTCAGAATGGACAACAAATTCGACTCCTTCACCTTCAATATCTTCACGCAGGCCGATCATGAGGTTGCACTCTTCTTCGCCCTCCATGCATGTCGGGAATGTTCCGGGCTTCATGGTAGGCCGACGAGGACTAAAAAAGCCCTCGGCAACATGTACCCGGCGAATCGCCGCAGAAGTTTCATCATGCAGGGTCTTTATCAAAGGTAGAAGGCCGCTGTTATGGTCGAAATGAAAGTGGCTCAAAACAACATCTGTTACACAAGACAGGTCAACATTTAAGACTGCTGCATTTTTAAGCACAGTTTCAGGATAACGCCCGGCATCGAATAAAATACATCGACCATCGGCCTCTACAAGAGCCGAAAACCCCCATTCGCCAATTGTTGCACCATTAGCTAAATTTGAAGAAAGGATGGTAACTTGGACGTCAGATGCGAGAGGTCCATCGCTGTCTGCCAAGGCTATAGCCCCAGAACTAAATGAAGTACCGAGCACAACAACTAAATTCATTATTTTTAGCCAACTTGATACTATCTTCATAAATTATCCCTCGTTTTGGTTTTGAATACCCAAAGACACAGCAAGGTTCAGAGTGAGAGTCCATAAGTTTGTTCTTAAGTCCATTCAGACTCAGGATCTGAGTCGATTGAAGAATAGACGCCATCTCACTCGAAGTCTATTGTCTTCACCGATACTAAGAAAACCTTTTAAATTCGATACGGCTGTCTGATAGAGTAGCGGTGAATTAATACTGTACCCAAATATGAAAAACCCTCTAAAGCCTAGGTCAAAATCTAATCTTACGGAAGAAAAAACCGCTGGGCTGCCAGTATCCAGTAAAAATGACGTTCGGAATTTTCTGTCAAAGCTCGCTACTTTAAAGAAATCCAGTGGTGATGCTCGTTTGATCTTCTCTTTAGATGCTACGGCAAGTCGGCAGAGTGCCTGGGACGTGGCTACCAAATTACAGACTGAAATGTTTCTGAGTACGCAAGAACTTGGTGGTCTTAATGTACAGCTTTGTTATTTTCGTGGATTCGGAGATTTTTACAGCAGCAGCTGGCAGAGTAATGCCGATGAGCTCTTGAGAACAATGAGTGGTATTAGGTGTGAGGCCGGGGCCACTCAAATTGAGAGAGTGCTGCGTCATGGTATTCAAGAGAATGAGCGTAAAAAAATAAAGTGTATTGTTTATATTGGCGATGCGATGGAAGAAAACCTGGATATTCTTGCCCAGCTGGCTGGCCAGCTAGGATTGTTAAGTATTCCTGTATTTATGTTCCAAGAACGTAATGATGCGGCGGCAAGGGAGGCTTTTATCGAAATATGCCGGCTTTCGAAGGGCGCTTATTCTCAGTTTGATGCTGCAAGCATAGATCAACTCAAGGAACTGTTGAAAGCGGTGGCTATTTTCGCTGCCGGCGGTCTTAAGGCTTTGCAAAAATTTAGTGATAAATCAGAAAAATCCGTAAAATTACTGGAACAACAGCTCCGTTCTTAGTTGAACTAGGGGCCAAGTTTCCCTACATTAGCGTCATGATTTCTCGTTTATTAGCATTACTCTTACTTCCGGTCGTGGCCTATTACCTGGTCAAGTCTGTTAGCCAGCGATTTTCACTAACACCACGTCAAAATAGAATCCTATTTTTTATCGTAGCTGCCTTGTTAGTTGTTGGCGTGCTCGTTGTTTTAGGTAGATTGCCAGTTCAATTTATTTTCGCCCCTCTTGGGGCAGGAGCCGCATTCATACTGCGCATGCTGCCATCTATCCTGCGATTTCTGCCCATGTGGCAGATGATCAAGAGTCGCGCAGTCTCAGCCAAGCCTAGAGAGACTGGTCAGTCTTCAACAATACGCACAGAATTTTTTGCCATGGAGTTGAGGCATGACTCCGGTGACATGGATGGGGTTG
>CAWKZI010000444.1:0-2801 GCA_963854365.1 Gammaproteobacteria bacterium | reverse complement strand
CAACACCCTCATAACCAAAAATATTCACTGCACTAGCAAATGTCTCGGCGCTGACTTTTTCTTCACTTACTAATTCGCGAGTGAAACTAACAATAGTTCTCTCAGTTTCTCCAAAGCCATCTATCGTTCCTAGGTTGTTCAAATTTTTTCGATATCTAACAACATCGATAATTTCTTGTTCTAAACCTGCAATTATCGCTAGTGGTTCATGAGCGCTATATTCATATTGATTATTTATTTCTCGTGCTGTCGATATTATTATTAGCTCAGTTAATCTTTGATCTTTAGGAGTTCCATAACGAACTCGCTGACGGACATCGAATAAAGCTTCAGCTAAAACTGGACTGTGCATGAGCATACCGATGGGGCCTCGGAGGCCAGTGTCATAACCGGTGCCGGGACTAACATAAGTGTCGAAGGCATTTTGACCTACGGAATTAAGATTGTTTCGTTGAACTTGGGGTAAGCGTGCCATTGAATCCATCTCTATATCTTCCGGGATATTTTCAGCGGTCTGTTGTCCTAACATTTGATAATCAAGCTCGGCGGCACTGACGTTTACTTCGATTTTTGTGTTTAGTGTTAGAAGGACTAATAAGGATCCGATTGTTAATGATTTCGCGTTCATAGACTTGGCCTTGATATAAGGTACAGGTAGTTGTGAAGTTATTGGCAGCTCGGGTGGACAGAGTTTACAGCCACTTAGAAAGATTAAGAAGTTTTTCACTTCTGTTTACAAAAATAAATTTGGAGATGTAGATAAGTAAAATTATGAGGAGTATGCATCAGTTTTCAATCAGACCTTTAGTATGGCGCGGATGGACGCCGCTCCAGAGCAATGGCAATTTGCCAAGATGGCTGTTTATTACCCCTTTCCAAACTCTTGCGGGTCTATTACTCTCTGTGAAGTGGCAGTTGACTCAAAACCTTGGAAAAACTCTATGATTCTGCTTAATAAGTATTATCTCCGCATATTCTCGCTCCTGTTAAATCTGCTTTTAGTGTTTGCCATGGAAAAATCGGCTTACGCTGCTGATATGGATATTAGGCGTGCTGTTGCTACGCACTATGATGAGCATCTTGAAGATCTTTTTGTTTGGTTTCATCAGAATCCGGAGTTGGGATTTTTAGAGCGAGAAACTTCTGCACGCCTTGCTGCAGAACTTCGTGAATTGGGAATAGATGTCACCGGCGGGATCGGCGGAACTGGTTTGGTCGGGATAATTGAAAATGGTGAAGGTCCTTTGGTATTGGTTAGGGCAGACATGGATGGGCTTCCAATACTTGAAGATAGTGGCTTAGTGTACTCCTCTCGCAATAGACAAATTGATCGAGCTGGTAAAGAAGTGCCGGTAATGCATGCTTGTGGTCATGATATGCATATGACGACCTTGGTTGGTACTGCCAAATTGCTGATGGACAATCTCGATAAGTGGAGTGGCAAAGTGATGTTGGTTGGACAACCAGCGGAAGAAATTATTAACGGCGCCAAAGCTATGCTTGAGGACGGGCTCTATGATCGTTTTGGAGTTCCTGATTACGCCATTGGTTTGCATGTTAGCTCAAGCATGCCTAGTGGTTTGGTGGCAGTAAGAGAAGGGATTGTTCAATCCAGTGCTGATAGTGTCGATATTACTGTGCGTGGAGTGGGTGGCCATGGTGCCTATCCGCACCAAACCATAGACCCTATTTATGTAGGCTCACAACTAGTGATAGCAATGCAGGGGATTATTAGTAGACAAATTAATCCTCTGTCTCCGGCTGTGATAACTGTTGGTTCATTTCAGGGTGGTAGCAAGCATAATATTATTTCCGATGAAGTTAGCCTGCAGTTAACTGTGCGTACAGATTCCGAAAGAACTCGTGATCAGGTTTTAGATAGCATTCGTGATACTGCACTTAATATTGGTCGGCTTAATGGTTTGCCTGATGACTTGCTGCCTATAGTTAGAATGGGTTTCGAAAGTACGCCTACGAATGTTAATAACAGTGAAGCAGTGAGAAAATTACTGCCAGTATGGGCTGGTCAATTTGGGTATAGCCCTTTGGTAACTGCACCCCGCACAGGAATGGGGGCAGAGGATTTTGCTTACTTTACACAGACTGAGCACAATGTGCCGGGGGTATTTTTTTCGGTAGGGGGTGCGTCAGGGGACTTGATGAATGAAATAGTAGCGGGAACAGCATCGGCTCCACCTCATCACTCAGCATTTTTCTACATCGATCCGAACTCGGTTAAAGCTGGAGTTGAGGCAATGTACATAGCTGCTGTCGAACTATTGAATAACCCTTGATTGGATGCTCTTTCTGTTCATTTTGAAGTAAATTTTGCGTGCAGGCATCCATGCTCTAATTAAAGCACCAGGAGATATTTAATGGGGAGAGATTTTAGATAATCCGATTTTTTTTAAGTTCGGCTATTTGTCTCGTTGAATAACCGAGTTCTTCCATAATCTCATCAGTGTGTTCACCTAGAGTCGGTGGCCGGGTCCGGATTTCTCCAGGTGTTTCTGAAAGTTCTACCGGGGTTTTCATCAGCGGTGCGGGAATGTCCAACCCTGGGTATTCAGTCGGCTGAAACAGGCCTTTTGCTGCAATATGAGGGTCTTCTAGTACATCCTGAGGTGACATGATTGGCCCGGCGGGTAAACGAGCTTCTTCCATAGCTTCTAATACTTCGGCTGAAGTACGTTCAGCACACCAAACAGCAAGTCTTTCACTAATTAATTCGCCATTATTCCCGCGAGTGATATCGTCTTTAAAACGAGGGTCATCGAGCCAGTGGTCTTCACCCATCAAGT
>CAWKZI010000443.1:0-2810 GCA_963854365.1 Gammaproteobacteria bacterium | reverse complement strand
TTCTTTCCAGCTTTCTTCTGGTAATACCGTGGCTCGGCTACCAGTACATCTTAGTGATGGAGGACTATTTACGCAGAGGGCAGGAACAAACCGTGCTTGGAATGGCTCAGGCATTGGCGTCTGCTCTCAATGAAAGGCCTGAGCTTTTCGATGAGGGAAGTTACAGCCCCGCAAGACAATCTGAAGACCTTTACGTGTATCCGGTATTTTCACCACTTTCATTAAATGATGGTGAGCTAATCGATTGGCGTGAGTATCAGCAGTATGAAGTCGACTATGGCCGAGATGATTATCTGCGTACTTCACTGAACCCTCTGCGAGTTTATGAGCATGACGATTCCCTTAGTTTCAAAAATATGGTGGGAGAATATAACGGCTCACTCTATGCTTATTTTAAAGTAACTGATGACAAGATTGTATATCGATCACGTGATGCCTTAAGTGTTCACCGCAGTGATTTTCTTCAAATTTCCATGCTTTCTAAAGAGGGGAATGATGTTAATCTATTTGTGGTTGCTCCTCATGAACCTGAATTTCTCTATCCATTTAAAGTGCGAGAAGATTTTTCCGACCCGATTCACGAAGAACGAATCAGTGGCCAATGGTATGAAACTGATGATGGTTATGAGATAGAATTGCAGATACCGATGGAGATGCTGGGAGACCGGTTAGGATTTGCGTTATTTGATGTCGATGATCCTGAGTCGCGAACTATTAGTACTGTAGTAGGTACCTACAAAGTTGCTGATGCAGAACGACTGGGTTCCCTGCGTTTACCAACTCCTGAAATAGATCGAATAGTCGCTGGTATGGACCACAGTAACTCGCGAATACAAGTGGTCGATCGCAGTGGTAGGGTGTTGTTAACAGTAGGTGATATACAGAATGCTACGGGGCTGCAGCTATCTTCGAGAACCGCTGATCAACAACCGAACAAGTATTGGATCTATATTAAAGACAAGATTCTTAATCCGCTTTACTATCGAATTCTGACCAAGCCAAGTAATGATTTCATCGATGAACTATACTCCGACGTTTCCCGTGACGGTACCCATATTGATTCAGCTTTAGTAGGCATAGCCAATACCCAGTTCCGAACACTTGCTGATACCCAGACGCGATTATTAGAGGCGGCTTATCCGATTCTGGCTAATGGGGAAGTAATGGGTGCAGTAGTTGTAGATCAAAATATGAATGGACTGCGTACATTCAGAAATCAGGCATTGGAATCTTTGTTTAATACAATTCTTGCGGCTATGTTCTTAATGACGTTTGGTCTATTTTTCTTTGCTTCTAGAATATCATCGCGCATTCGCGGGTTAAGAAATCAAGCAGAAAATATTATCGATGATTCTGGTCGTGTTCAGAATACTATTGTGGCTTCAAGAAATTCAGATGAAATAGGAGATCTTTCGCGTAGTTTTTCGAATATCGTGGAGCGTCTGAGCCAATACACGAGCTATTTAGAAAACATGTCTTCAAGGCTTTCCCATGAGTTAAGAACTCCAGTTACCGTTGTTCGATCCTCATTAGAAAATCTCGGCATGACAGAAAAAAATGAAAATTCCGCTATTTATATTGAACGAGCTGAAGAAGGAATCAAACGGCTCAATTTAATCTTAACAAATATGAGTGAGGCAACGAGGTTGGAGCAAATGCTTCAAACCTCAGAAAAAGAAAAAATAGATCTGAATAAGGTTGTTCATGGATGCGTTGAAGGATACAAGCTCGCCTATCCCGAAGCGAAATTTGAAAGAGATGCTCTCGAATATCCGATATTAATAAGAGGTGTTCCAGAGTATATAGCTCAGTTGTTGGATAAGCTTGTTGCTAACGCAGTAGAGTTTTCATACAAGGGTCAACCGATCACAGTTTATTGCCATACGATGCGTGACCACGCGGTAGTAAAAATTACGAATGCTGGTCCATTTCTTCCAGAAGAAATGAAAGATAGGCTTTTCGAGTCGATGATTTCGGTTCGTCCTCAAGGAAAACAGAAACAACCTCATTTAGGAATAGGCCTACATATTGCTAGAATTATTGCTGATTTCCATAGTGGGCAGATAAGCGCTGACAACAGGCCCGACAAAGAAGGGGTGATAATTACTTTAGTCGTGCCTTTATTCTACAAATAGAGATTTTTGTGAACCTCCCAACCTCCCCCTAATCTCCGGAGTAATAGTCAGGAGCATTTTGCTTAACTACAACAGAGTCTGTAGCCCAGGCATGGCAAGTACCCAATATTACTGGCTTGGTTTTAGTTTTAAAGATTCCACTGTCATTCTTCTTGCGGCGATGACTTTTTATTGGCCAGATGGTCTGCATTGCAACTGTAGCCATTGGGAATAGTAACTCCGTAAGGTGGGTGCAGCCTTGAGCTCCACCAACCTGTTTGCGCACTGCTTTGCGCCACCCTGGCCCCATCTTAATACCGACTAAACATTCATAATTTGGGGTTATGTTAGGGCACATTTCGAAGGGACTATTATCTGTAACGGCAACCACATCTTGAATGACAAAATTATCATCAATCGTTACTCTCAATAACATTTCATGCAGCGGCTCGCCAATCTGAACTTTACCGCGCCAATCGTTTTGAAGTTCATAAGTCTTAGTATCTTTCATGTGAGCTTCGATGTCCCACATTCCGTCATCTCGTTCATAACCACGATAATCGATAGAACGCGTATGTAATTGCTTTCTCGCAGCACCTTCAGGCATTGGCATAACTTCACCTTATCAATTAAATTTTCATTGGATTTCTGATATACGTTTAAAGATAAAACTGCAGCATCAGAAGGTCCAACGGC
>CAWKZI010000442.1:0-2813 GCA_963854365.1 Gammaproteobacteria bacterium | reverse complement strand
TTGGGGCTTGATAGGAAGGGTAAAAGAGACTTGGATTTATCTTCAACAGACATAGCGACATCCACATAAATACTGAAGTGAATATTATAAAGCATAAGCTAAAAGATAAAACAGTTAGAATTTAGTCGTCGCGCTTGATACGTAGGGTCACGCCTGGGTTAACCAATGGATCGCCGGTGAATTCAATACCTGCCTCTTCAAATGTATTTCTTATCACCATCAAATTTTTGGTATTAGCAATAGGTATACCCGGCTGCACCTCATAGCGCTTAATAGAAGCGCTACCAACCCCACTTCGGTTTGCGAGCTCAATCGCGCTCCAACCTAACATAGCGCGCGCTGCTTTTATTTGAGAAGAAGATACCATTGACTATACTTTATGATTCTATTAGAATCATTCTTATTATTTACCTACGAGTAGAATACCATGATTGATGATATCTTAGCCAAGTTTGATGGCGCCTTTGCCAAAAATACCATAAGAGCCTATAGGTCGGACTTTATTCAATACCAGACCTGGTGCTCACACAATAATATTGATTCAGTACCAGCGACTGCCGACGCCATGGCGCAGTACGTTGACTACCTTGCCACCATTAGGAAAAGTGCCACCATCCGCCGAAGAATCAATAGCTTGGGGACGGTCCTAAAACTCTCCAAACACTACAACCCCACCAACCAGCCAGAGGTCATACTCGCCATCAAGCGAATGCACAGAAAGATTGGACGGGCACAGCAACAGGCCACACCTCTAACCAAGCCACTACTCAACCAGCTACTTAGCAACTGTGATAACAGTATCAGGGGTTTAAGGAATAAAGTCCTATTAAGACTCGGATACGAAACCATGCGCCGCCGGTCAGAGCTCTGCACCTTTAAGTTTGAGGACATCTGCAAGGGGGCCAACGGAAAACCGGCTATCCGGCTTAACTTCTCAAAGACAGATCAATTTGGGACGGGAAAGATACTACCCATCAGCCAAGAACTGTTCGACTTATTGGAAAAATGGAGGACTATTATCAGCGATGAAGGCTATATTCTACGGTCAATTAGCAGGCACGGGCATATTGGGAACAACCTACACCCAGCAAGTATTAGCACCATATTAAAAGCACTGCAAAAGGACTTGAAAGTGGACTCCGATGAACAACCGCTAAGCGGTCATTCATTTAGAGTGGGTGCAGCACTAGATCTATTAGAACAGGGTGAGCCGCTTGAAAGGATAATGCTCAGAGGGGGTTGGCAGACGGATTCGTCTGCGATGAAATACCTAAGGAACTGGAGTCATTAATCTGATTGTTCGGCCTTAAAGCTTCTTACTTAAGTTAGCTTCTAAAAAATCATCACGCAGTGCCAGTGCCAGTGCCAAATGTTCAGCAAAACTGACTCGGGGCACAAACCAAGCGTCACGCACATGAGTGCATAATTGAGTAGTTCACATGGATTTCTTAAGCCTAATACTGCTGATAGGTAATGATTCACTGAGTAATCTAGCAGCTATATTTGTAGCTGGCAGAATCGATTAAACATCCGTAAAATACCCATCTTGAACTCTACCCTTGGCGCCTCGAAACTTATGCACTCGACACTCATACTAACTGTCGTTTTACTTTTGACTGGTTGTTTAACAGAGCCATCTTCAATCGACTATGGCGATTTTTCAACCTACTCTGCGGATGGGCATTTGCAAATGATTGTCGAAATACCCGCGGGGACCAATAAGAAAATTGAATACGACTACGAAACAAACACTTTCCCAGCCGACGTCAAAAATGGGGCAGAGAGAGTCATAGATTTTTTACCTTACCCTGGTAATTATGGTTTTATTTCGTCAACTATGATGGACTCAGACAGAGGTGGTGACGGCGATGCCTTGGATATTTTGCTCCTTTCTGAACATCTTGCCACTGGAACTATAATCGAGGTATTACCAATTGGCGTTCTAGTATTAGAAGACGATGGTCAAAACGATAGTAAAATCATAGCAGTGCCAGTCGATAAAAGTTTACGAGTTATAAACATCACTTCTTACCAGCAGCTTCATTCAGAGTTCCCCCAAGCAAAATATCTTATTCAGTTATGGTTTTTAGGTTACAAAGGCGGAACCATTATGAAATTTAAAGGCTGGGAAGACGAGTTGGTCGCTAAGGCGAAAATTGAAAAGTGGTCTATTAAGAAATAGTATTTCGAATGTTGTGACGCTGCTACAACACGCCTTTTTAACGCTTAATAACGTTTTAAAAAACTTCTTTTTACTATCTACTACTCTTTCCAAACGTAGCGCCATATAACAAATCACCTACTTCCGCGCGTTTACTAATTACGTCTTTACCATTTAATGTTAAGCTTGAATTGAGATCTACTAAGTGGTCAAGATCAACGTTTACCATCGCCAAATCCGTAATTATGGCGCTAGCCGCGCCATACTCTTCTTTTTTCTGAAATATCGCGAACCCTAGCCTTGTATCGCTAATAGTTACTTCACTAAGGTTGACTTCAGACAGATCTTTACTCGTTATACCTATTTCAGCATTCACGATGCTTAGATGCGAGCCTGAAATATGACTTCTTTCTCCCGAACTTAGGGCTTTATCTCCAACTCTGTCAACCCTGATTCCAGACAGCTCCGATATACTTCCAGAAAAATCCATAGCATCATTTCCGACATCAGTGAATATACTATTTGTAATTGTCCCCTTTGAATAGTCGCTATCAATAGCATCACTTTTCACATAACTAAAGCGTGAATCAATAACCTCATATTTAGAATGTATTAGATTTAAGAAATCCTCAGCTTCATTTTTCTCAAAAAT
>CAWKZI010000441.1:0-2830 GCA_963854365.1 Gammaproteobacteria bacterium | reverse complement strand
ATCAAGCCTATGACACGCCAATTTCTAATGCTTTCGCCCTGCTTAGAGGCTCATCAGGATTTCCCTTTAGCTTGCAGGCAGAAACAGCCATTGGCTTATTGATAGCGGCAGTGATTGGCGTTTTTGTCGTTGAATTTATAGCCTACTGGCTGCATCGGCTGCAACATAGATTTATGTTTTTATGGCGGATTCATGCGACTCACCATCATATAACCAAGATGAGCGTTGCTCGTGCGGAACGAACTCACCCTTTGGAATTCCTGGGGTTAAACCTAAGTTCTGCAGTCGCATTAGCGTTTCTGGGAGCGAGCCCGGAAGTGGTTGGAGTAGTAGTTGTTTTTCGATTGACCAATGCACATTTTTGCCATGCAAACTTACCTCTTGTTTCCGGGGCGTTTGGTTGGTTGTTTAATACTGCGGAATGGCATCAGCTTCATCATTCCTGCAACTATAGAGAAAGTAATAGGAATTTTGGTTGTACAGTTATTATTTGGGATCGGGTCTTTGGAACTTTTACTGGCAGGGACACTATCGAACGCGTTGGCAATGGGTCCGGTAAGCAATTATCACTGCTTACTCAATTAATTATGCCATTTCGCTCTGATGCTTATCTGCGAAATCTCTGAGCTATGAGATGTCTCCGGATCGTATTTTTATTGTTGCTCAATTTAAGCGCATGTTCTATGGCAAAGGACTCGAATACTCAATATCAAAAAGAGTCATTGCTATCCTCTGCAGAAGCGCTTATAGATACTTTCTATTCCTTTAACTCTGCTGCTTTAGAAGTTGCTCTATCTGAAGCACCGAGCTCAATTTCATCTCTTGTTTATTATCAAGGCTGGGCTGAGGGTGGGAACTATAAGATTGTTGAACGTAAACCGTGTCTCATACAAGAACTGACTGTCGTGCGCTGCTCAATCACAGTTGAAGACGATCCGATGCTCGCCTTGGGTATTGACTTCAATGTAACGGATACATTTACCATTTCTTTTACTAATGGTGTGGTTTCTGCCGTTGAGACCAGCTCAAATGATTTGCAGATATATTACGATGCTCGAAACTGGGTGTTGACTGAATTACCTAATTTGATTGAAGACGCCTGTGAGGGATTTTTTGATGACGGAGCAACTCCTAATGAATGTGCTCGTTTGATGACTGAAGGATATCGACAGTTCGTTGCTAGTGAAGATTTCCCTGACTTGTGAGGCACGAGCAGAGGTAAAAGCTGCGGCTAACTATAAAGTTAGAAGGTATTGCAAGAGAGACTCCTAGTAAAAATGAAAGTATCAGTAGAATCACCCCAGGCCTTATAATTAGTAGTTAGGCGCACTACCGAGCGATCAAACAATCCATAGGGAGAACGAATATGATGAAGCCGTTGAAGATTGGCTTACTGGTGGTCGGCGTGCTCATGGTGGGGACACTCTTGACACTGCGCGTGGCCGGACTGGCGCCGGGACATCCCAGTGCCGAGGAATACGCCAAAGCCAGCCGGTCGGCCAGACCGGGATTATGGTTAACGGGAGAGGTTGTCAATGAGGCGGTGACGAATTGGGACTGGGTCGATCAGTTCAGTGACCCCTTTAGCGAGAACGCAACCGCGCTTGAGACTCGCACCTTTTACGGTATCCCCCACTCCGTAACGGTATTCCTGGTTCCGCGTGGAGACAAACTCTACCTGCAGTCGAGTGCGCAAACATACAGATTGAACAAGGAGTTCCCATACGCCAAGGCGTGGTGGAGGAATGTAGAGCGTGATCCGCGTGTGCGGCTTAAGATTGGCGGAAAGATCTACGAAATGACGGTGGTATTGATCCAAGACCGGGCGGAGGTTGCCCGATTGCGAGGGGGAAGAGAAGCTGTGGTGAAAGAGATGGCTGCCGGGGGGAGCGAATACATCACTGAGGAGTGGCACTATTGGCGCGTTTACCAGCGAAACGTACCTGAGTATGGGAGTGGGGCAGCGGTTGCGGCGTCCGACTGAGATCAAACCCTTTTAGTTGTAATCTAATTTCAGAGATAATAACTTCAGCTCATTAATTTTTCTTTCTAACATGGCGGCCACATGCTGTTAAAGAGTAATACTAGCTCCCGAATTATGTGCCAAAATTCTTTTTGGTAAAACTCAAATATCCTTCTGCTACACGGCGTAGTTCACTTGACCCTCAATCCCTCCCGAGAGTTAAAGAGGCTTACTGATTAGTTACAGCAAGATTTTTTTTAGACTTACCCTCAATCACACTCGACTGAGGATCTTGATTGTAAGAATTCTATTATGTTTTCGGACACGTTACCTACAATCATAGGGCGGTAATAACAAGTATCATAAAGGCCTACAAATTTTTGCATAGTGAATTCAAATGTATCCTCTGGAATCATTCCTAAATTATATTGTTGGAAGGTATTACGAAGGCCATAAGTCGCAACTCGAGCCATCTGTAAAGCCACCTGCCGCTCTTCTTCAGTCAACGGCTCCAGATCGGTGATGCCCGTTGGATCCCAATAATTATTTATAATTTTAGATAACATGGTATTGCCCTCTAAAGGAGTTTGCAAAAAAGACATCAAGGCATCATTTCTAGCCTGTATTTGTCCAGCAATAGCTATCCTTTGAGATTGTTGCATTTCCACCCCTACAAAAACTAAACCACCAAGCACTCCAAGCATGCCTAGTGTTTGGAGCCATATGTCTAAGCTAATTTTTTTCATCGTTCCCTCTCATTTTTTTCAAATCCTCATATTATATGTTGACGTATTTGGGAAAAATTTTCATAATTGAAGTATGCGCAAGTTTAAATTTAAGAATTCAACTGCAGAAATGGCGAATAGA
>CAWKZI010000440.1:0-2830 GCA_963854365.1 Gammaproteobacteria bacterium | reverse complement strand
CCCTGCCAGTTTGATCATGATATCTCGATCCCCCTGAATTATTTCCGCATTCAATGGCGTAGTGCCGACCAGTGCACCATCAATTAAAACATCTGCACCACTCGGAGATGTGATCAAGCTAACTACGGCCCAAGCTGGCTCCAAGACTGCTTGGTATCGCTGCTCTACCCTTCGGCCTTCGATCTCTATGGTTTCGCTGTAATCCAGATAGCGGTCTCTTGAAAACGTAAGTTGATGTTCGCCTGGCTCCACTGGGATATCTATTAAGGGTGTTAAACCAAAATCTACACTGTCTATTTGCACCCGCACATCTTCCATATTAGCCGTGATAAATGAAACCATCCCAGGTAATTTTCGCATCTCGAAAGGGTGAATTTGAGCTTGCTCGGTACCAACCAATAATTGAGTTACGGTGTCATGGTAGCCTTCATTGCGTAAAGTTAGATCATAGTTGCCAGTGCGAATAAGATAGCGCTGACCCAATCGGAAAGACGCACCACCTTTAATTTTTATTTCAGCGGTTATGGGGTCAACTTCAAGTGATACTGATCGCGCAGTTAATACAAAAAAAGCTGCTGTACCACTAATAGCTGCGAAAACAAATATAACTGCGTGAACCCAACGAAAGTTAAATGAGGCTTTAGACCTCTGTTCATCATGAGGGGTAAAGTCGATAGGGATTATGGGGTCAGTTAACCCACTTAGATAATTATTGTCTTCGCTATTTCCCATGCTGTCATTACCTTCTAGCGGCAACAATGCGTTCTTTACATTGCACAACAACTGAATCAGGTGTTTGTCCGAAGCCCACTGTAAACTCTTCTCGAACCTCTCGATAACCAATACGTTTTCCGACAGCAACATATCGCCCTGGCTTCAGAGAAATAGAACGCTGTTCGAATGTTCCCATGGTCCCTACACGCAACACAGTGACATCGGTTAAGCTGTCTGAAACTAGCAGAATATCAATCTCAACTTGCGAATCTTCTAATAATGCTTCCAGCGTATCTAATTGATTTTGTAAGCGAGGGCCAGCTTGTTCGATTGATCTTCCAGTGTAGAATACATCCAGAGTTTGTTGAAAAACATCATCTGCCGAAAAACGCTCCGGATTCTCAACAGCATCCACAAGCAAACGATCCAATTGCGCCCGTTTACGAGCATTATCACGGCCATTGATCGCAAATATTAGATTTTCATCGATAAGTAAAACGTTTTCGTATTCAGTAACAGCATCCTGCCAACGCTCAGCGGCCTCGGCTTCAATGATTAATTCCTGCAATGCGTTAATCTCAGCATTGGCCAAATTGTTTTCAGTTTGAGTAATTGCAGCCAAAGCTTGATCTTCATTTATACCTAATGTCGTGGCTCGTTGGAATTCTGCAATGGCTTTGCCCGGTTCATCGGCTTCAAGAAATGCATAACCAATTGACATAATGCCGACAAACTCATTCTCTAAAATTTGGCCAGTAACCATTAAAAATTTTTCCTGTGCCTGCTCGTTGTACCCATCTAGGTCTACTATCTGTCGATATAGTGTTTCCGCTTTTTCCAGCTCGTCGTCTTCGAAGAAATCATCTGCTGAGACAAAGAGCTGGGTTACTTCGTCCAAGGTCTTTGCTCTTTGCAGACCAATTTTCGCTTCTTCATTTTCTGGGTTCAGGAGTACTGCCAGAGCATATTTTTGTTCTGCAAGAGCGGAGTTTGCATCCAGCAATGCTTTGTCTGCATCGATAATGGTCTGCGCAAGAACAGTGGAGATGGAATCAATCAACTCAATTAAACCGACAAGGCCCATAGCATAAGATTCCCGCGCCAGAACGAAATCTTGGGCGCGATAATATTCATCTCCGATGTTTGCCTGCTCTAGGGCAATGATATAGTCAGAGCTTCCCCAATCAGATACTTGCTGTGCTACTAGTTCTTCTTGTCTTTGCAATAATTCAGCTAGCACGTCCTGTGCATTTTTCCGCTGCAATGACCGTTGGGCTTCTTCAAAAGGAGAAATGGCTGTAGTAGGGTCAACTTGCTCTGTAGCTAGCTGGAGGTCCATAACTTCGGCGCGACGCTCTAGAGGTAATTCATATTCAGTTACTAAAGTGGGAAGAACAAAGATAACAAACAACGCTACAATAAATAGACTTCCTAAACCAACCCAGACCATCATCGGCGGCTTATTAGAATCTACTTGCGCCGGTTGACTTGAAAATAATGGACTTTCATTGAGGTCAAAATCAACGGGTTCTATCTTATCAATATCATTGTCTGACATATAATTTTCTAATATAGAGAATTAAAACTTCGACGAAAAATATACTCTCGAAATTTTCTATCTTTACAGCTCACTCACCATGCCAATCTCTTCTGCATAAAGGTCGGCTAAAATTTCCCGCCATTGCCCATATTGTTCTTCTACTGAGCCGGTAAGAGTAATCGTGCGATCTTCGAGATTGATAACTCGAGGGGCTACTTCGTCTTCTAAAGATTGACCAAGTTCCTCTAAAGCTGCTTGGTGAAGCTTAGCTTCTGCTTGTTTATCGAATCCACTTCTAATTAGATAAGCACCTGCTCCCGCGGCAATTGCACCGCCCGCTTGCGTAACATAATTACCGTTGCTACTGGTCGCCGCGGCCAAACCACCAACAACGGCAGCAGTACCGGCAATAAATCTGCGACGAGCTGAATCTCTAAGCTCTCGTAATTCAATTGTTTCAAAATAACTTTGCTCTCTCCAAGAATCGTAGGGCACACGCATTTGCCGTACATAAGTCGCGTAGTAGTCTTGTACCGTATCGATAAACATGAAATCCCTTTCACGAATATCCCGCAC
>CAWKZI010000439.1:0-2837 GCA_963854365.1 Gammaproteobacteria bacterium | reverse complement strand
CAACTTCCCCTTCTTTATCTGTATATCGTACGGCCGTAAAAATTTCCCCTTGATTAATAAACTGTGTGGCAAGAATTTCTCCGTTGCCAATAAATTCACCGTCGAGGAATTTTTCTTCGTAAAGGATGCTGAATTGATCACCACTGCGTGGGTCAAGAATAAAATCGATAACACCACCGAAGATGTTTGCCATTTGCATTATGTGAACCGCAGGAATCTGTTCTTTTTGTCCTGCCATGAAAAGGCTGTCTGCTATCGTGCCTACTTTGAAGCTTGGTTCGACTCGCGCTTTTTTTAATATCTCTTCAACATAGTAACTGCTTTCATTGCGAGTGAAGAGAAAACCTTCTAAAGGTGATTTCAAAACGCGAAGTTTTTCTAAATCACCTTCTTGGGGGATCATAAAACTTAGTCGATATCCTGGGTAAAGTCGGTTGAGAATTTTTGCTTCGTCGCTACTATTTAAGACGCGGAATAAATCCTGATTACTAAGACCAACTTTGGAAAAAATTGCTGAGAGATTGTCGCCACTTTTTACTTCGAAATTTTTCCAGATTGCTATATCGTTAAGCTCAGGAAGTACTGACTGGTTTTGTTTGTTAATAATTCCTGTTCGTGAGATGCCCCGAGGAACAATTTGTTCAGGATCTAGTTCTGGTTTATCAGCAGTATTGTTTGCTGGCCTATTACGAAGAGTTGTTGATGCAACCGTGACTGCCTCGATAGCTTCTGTTTCTGGAGCTGGAGTCTCTGATTGAACTGAAGCAGGAACAACATAATTTTCCAGATTGGAAGATACTGAGCCTTCATCAGCAAAATTAGTTTCATTAATAACTATAGGAATCGAAACCTGATCTCCCCTTGATGATTCGTCGAAATCCGAGTCATCGGGGATAACTAAGAGAATCAGGAAAACCCCCAGCAGAACGCCAGCCATATAGAGATGTTTCTTCGGGAAACAGCTGCCAATTGCAGAATATTTCCCTACAAAGTTTTTGATTAGGTCTACGAAATCCATACTGTTTTGTTCTATTCATGCTCCATGGGTTCGCGAATGCGCGAGTTTATAGCAATAAGCCCTTAAATTCCTAGGCGTTTTTGCCCGTTAGTCGCTGATCTAGGGTAAAATCTTTGCCCTTTTTACCGTTATAGCCTTTGTAACACGGCAAATAGTACCACTTCTGTTGCTTAGGTCTGTTGGGTAGGTTGGCAATTTTCTTAGTTTTGTGTGGGTTTAGGCAGTAACAATGTCAAGTAAAAATATAGACATACTCAGCGATTTAGCGTCTCGTGACCTAGTTTCTCAGATTGCGGGTGGGGTTGATGGTGAAGAATTGCGCAAGCATTTGGCTGAAGGCAGCAAAAAGCTTTATTGCGGATTTGACCCAACAGCTGAAAGCCTCCACATCGGCAGCCTAGTTCCCTTGCTCGCTCTTAGACGATTTCAGATAGTAGGACATACGCCCATTGCCCTTGTGGGCGGTGCAACAGGGCTAATCGGGGATCCTAGTTTTAAGTCAGCGGAAAGACAATTAAATTCTGTGGATATCATTTCTGATTGGGTCGACAGGATTAAACCTCAGCTTTCCCAATTTCTGGATTTTGACAAGGGCCGGAATGCAGCACAGCTGGTTAACAATCTTGATTGGACTAAAGACTTTGATGTGTTGAGCTTTCTGCGGGATGTTGGAAAGCATTTTTCAGTGAGCACGATGATTCAAAAAGAATCTGTTAAGCAGAGACTCGAACGCAGTGGCGAAGGTATTTCGTTTACAGAATTCAGCTATATGATATTGCAATCCTACGATTTTGCCGAACTGAACAGGCGTTGCGGCTGCACGTTACAGATCGGCGGTAGCGATCAGTGGGGAAATATTACGAGCGGTATCGATTTGACACGGCGGATGAATAAGGAGCAAGTTTTTGGATTGACACTTCCGCTGGTTACGAAGGCCGATGGTTCGAAGTTTGGTAAGACTGAAGATGGGACAATATGGCTAGATGGCAAAAAAACCTCTCCATATGGGTTTTACCAATTTTGGTTAAAAGCAGCTGATGAGGACGTCTATAAGTACTTACGTTATTTTTCATTTAAGTCTTCTCGGGAAATACTGGATATTGAAGATTCTGATCGAATTTCTAATCGTAAGCCGGAAGCTCAGTCCATATTGGCCGAAGAAGTTACAGCTCTAGTCCATGGTAGGAATGAGCTGCAAGCCGCTAAAAATCTAAGCCATAAGATTTTTTCAAATGAATTGTTAGATTTTTCTTCTTCTGAAAAAGCGCAACTTAAATTATCTGGCTTCCCGCAACAGAGCTATCCTAGGAAGCCAGACGCAGAAGCGATCCTAGTCGACTTGGGTATGGCTCCATCCAGAAAAGTTGCACGCCAGCAGCTACAGAGTGGGGCTGTGACAGCAAATGGTCATGTTATCGCTAATCAATCAACTCCAGATGGAAGAATCGAATTTAGTTATGATACAGACGAAGAGGGCAATTCACTTTTCAAATCCAAGAGGAAAGCCGGTTTGGTCATAATTGAAGAATAGCCTTACCTTTTTAAATCAAATATATTCATATGGAGAGTCACATTTTTCTTTTGAATTCCTCAATTTTCGATGAAATTAAGAATCCGGCTTTTTACACTGATAGTTCGATCAAATTTAGTTTCAATTATCGCTCTTAAACCCTTGCTATCTCTGCGCGCGGACGTATAATGCCACCGCTCTGTGTCGAGAGGCACTGGGGTTTTATGTTCTTTAAAAACTTGGATCAAGTAATAGAGGTGGGTGCTTGCTGGGATGACTCTGTGAATCTACATAGTTAGATTCGGGAGC
>CAWKZI010000438.1:0-2841 GCA_963854365.1 Gammaproteobacteria bacterium | reverse complement strand
AAATCAGTGAGGTTGTTGACAATGTGGATGTGGAAGCAATCGCCCGCGAGGCTGAGGATTTTTGATCAATACAATTTATTTAAAAACACATGGTTTGATTATTCTCAAAGTACCCTAAACATTTGGACAAACCGATAAAGTCGGTTTCTAAGCCCTACCCTACGCCTTTTTTTATACCAAGCCCCAACAAAACCCCTCCGCAATGAAACTACCACACCAGCACTAAGTGCCCAAGGTCCGAGGCGCGCGGCACTTGATCCAGGGTCCCTGGGGTGAGCCTTGCGTGCTTCATTGATATGGATCGGGCTCAGTAACCCCTAGATCGTAGCATATAGGCTAATATACGTGCAGTTGCATGCACAGGTTTTTAGTTGCTAATCAACAGATAGGCACTCAACCTTACTGCCAACATCTTTGCAGAACAGACCAGACTTAGCTTCTACCTGATGCTTTTGGCCATTTGCTCTGGTTATCTTTTGGGACTTGTTCGTAATATTGTAAGCAATAAAGCCTCGCTTATGTTCTTTATAGCCCACACCTGGTTTTACTTTAGTGTATCCAGAAGTTGGTTTACCAATATCAAAGCTGTAGAAGTCGTATAAAATGTGATAGTGATCACCTTTTTTTACATCTTGGTTGTTGTCACCATAAAGGATATAGCCGTTTGTATTTATCACCACACTCATGGCGGTTAGTAGCTTTGCCATCTTACGGTTTTCAGGAGTGTTACGATCCTCGTCTGATAAAGATTTAGTTTTTCTCCAGCCGTCAAGTGCAACGAGTTTGGGGGGTTGAAGGTTTTTTTCATAATAGTTTAAGCTGCTTTCAATTTTCTTCAGTTCGGATATCTTATATGTTCTTTTGGTACCTTTTTTAGATAGCTCAAGAAATACACCATTAATATAATCAACCGTATCTTTATCTTTTCTCCAATTTACGTTCCCCATAATAATTTTGTCAGGACCTAATTTTTTTCGTAATTTTTTTGCAATTGCGATACGAGCCTTTTTATTTTGATTTTTACTATATCCATTATTAGAGGTAAGATTGTTATCCCACCAATCAAACAGAACACCATCAACCCCAGTTCCTCCCATATTTTTTACTATATAATTGACAATAAAATCCTGGAATTTTGGATCAATGACTTTTGTTGCAAGTCTTTTCCCATGTTCCATTTCGGTCCAGTTTTTTTTAGTTAAATATTTTTTGATACCGGGATATGGACGTTGCTGTCCACTTATATAAGCGGCATACCAATACACTTCATTCAACGAGAGTACATTTGGTATTTTCTCGCCTGTGCCACTTCCACCCCAGTACAAGCCGTATCCTTTATTTCCACTGTGGTTGTTCCAGGCTCTAAATGCGTTGATCGTCTTTCGAGCTTTAAGTTTTTCATTTATATTTACTCTGCGACTCATATTGGTACGGGTAGAGAGCTCCCCCCATTTGGAAGAAGCATCTCTAATGAAATACGGTGATTTTTTACCTTCACCCTTAAGAAGTGGTGCCTTATCCCCTAAGCTAGCTCTAATAGTCTTAAATAACTTAACTGATATCTTTGTACCCTGAGGGAAGGAATTGTCTTGGAGGTATTTGACTAGAGCGGCATTAGACTTCTGCCCCCATTCTCCATCAATTTGGTCAATGTCATATCCTGCAGCACTTAGGTGTGATTGTAGGTCTTCGGCATATACCCGTTTGATGACTTCCGAACTCACTGAATGATTGAGGCTAATCGAGAAAATAGCAGCCACAAGTATTGATTGAATGAACTGTTTCATTGGTAACCTGACTTTATATGTTAATCTGACTAGCTTTAATATGAGAAGTAATCTTTTTCATAACATGATGATAAGCAGATCAATGCAAACCTGTCCAGAGTTGCATTAAATTCAGAAATCCGTTTTAGAACAAAACCCCACCCCAACGAATCCACGACACCAACACCAAAGGCCCGAGGTGCGAGGCGCGCGGCACTTGGTTCGGGGTCCCTGGGTGCATGGCCTTGCGTCCTCGTTGTTATGAGTTTGGCTCAGTAACCCCCGAGTTAGGATCCAAGATAAAGCTGAGTATACCAAATCGTACGAACGGTTAGGATGTCACCCTGTTAGACTGACAACGCTGTTATCTATTTTGATCTGATGCTTTGTGGTGGGTAGAACGGTGGGTAGAATTTTTAGAATTAATTTTTTTCCAATTAAATCAATATCTTAAATACGTTTAATGGCGGAAAAGCAGGGGCATGGAAATTCTTCGAGACTTCCGATATTTGTGGCTAAGCGGACTCTAATTTTGATGGGTCAAAATGCGTGCTATTGGCCCATCTGGGACATTTCTCTTGCTGGCTCCCCGACAATCGACGCACGGATTACGTCCTCAGCAGGCCACATAGGCCTGCTTGCTGATTAATCACGTGTCCGTCTTCGGGCGTTGTTAAATTGAGAACAGATTTTCGGGTGCGTCCCGTTGCATTGATGAGCAAAGGACGAAGTGTACGCATGAATGCTTCGGAAGCGGCGCTCAGTGGTCGATCTGATAAATACATAACGCAAATCCGTCTGTTGATTGAAGGCGTTAATGGTCTTACGGCAAAGGCCGTTTCATCAATTGTCGGAACAACAGAGGATGGGACAATAGAAATGCCCAGTCCATTTGCGATAAAGCTGAATAAAGTGCTGTATTGGTTCGTCACTATGCTATGTGTGAGTTTGATACCTGCTTTTACTGCAGCTGCATCAATGATCCGACGCAGCCCGGACTCAACCGGCATTGAAATGAGTGGAGTGTCCTTTAAATCGAGAAGCTGCAATACGTCATTTTTAGCTAATGAATGAT
>CAWKZI010000437.1:0-2841 GCA_963854365.1 Gammaproteobacteria bacterium | reverse complement strand
CTTAAAATAAATACCGAATACATTTTACTCAAAACAGCGCTAGTTGTTTTGTAAAGTTTGCAAAATTTGAAAATAACTTTCGAGGCGATGTGAGTCGATTTTGCCATCAGTAACCGCCGCTTGAATCGCACAATCAGGCTCACTTTGGTGAGCACAATCTCTGAACTTGCAGTCCCCAGTTAGGTTGCGCATTTCAATGAAGCCCTCAATTAGTCGCTCGGGCTCGATGTGTCCTAGGCTGAATTCTCTGATTCCGGGAGAATCAACTAGGTCAAAACTATTAAGGTGAATCAGCTTGGCGGTAGTAGTGGTATGGGTGCCCTTGGCTTTTCCCTGAGATAGAGGGCCTACTTCAGCATTGATATCCGGACCCAGGCTATTGATGAGTGAAGACTTTCCGACGCCAGACTGGCCCACTAGAATTGTAGTTTCTTCCGTTAGCGCAGCCTCCAAATGAGATAATCCTAGCCCTGTGTAGGCAGAGACCCTAAATACTGGGTAGCCAATTTTCTCGTATCTAGACAATATGGTGTCTATACTGTTAGAGCTCGCTGAATTTAGTAAATCTACCTTATTTAGAACCAATAAAGGCTTTAGCCCTAGGCACTCAATCCCCACCAGGTAACGGTCAATAAGATTCATAAAAGGCTCTGGTATGGGTGCAATAACAACGAGTACACTATCAATGTTCGCAGCTACTGGCTTAAATTCACTTACAGCAGTCGGCCGCCCGAACAACGAAGACCGATGGCCTAGAGCGATAATTACACCAGTGCCCTTGCCATCAGCCTCCCACACCACCAGATCTCCGGTTACGAGTTGAGGTAGGTTTGATCGCTGATGGCAGCGAATGAGGCGACCTAGCTGATCGCTTTGGAGAGATTCGACATCCAATTGTTGCCCATAGTGGCTTATGATTCGGCCATTACAATTCTGCGTCGCGGGACCAGATTGATCAGCTAAACTACCTGACTTGTCATGTAGTTCCAGTTCTTGATTCTTAGCAATTCGAGTTTGCTGTTGTTTGCTTAATTTACGCTTGCTCATTGAATTCTAATAGTTATCTGTATTTAAACTCTAAAGAAAGGGTCTCAATCGATTATTACATATTCCGTTTGGGGAAGCTTTGGTACAATCGAGATCAGGTAGTCTGCAATTAATTGATGGTGTCTATTTAGTTAGAATTTTTAGTTAGTCAGAAGATTTAGAGTGTCAGTTAAACGTAGGCATCGAGAGTAATTATGAATAAAGATTCAAATTTGATTTGGTTGGACCTCGAGATGACAGGGTTATATCCTAACTCTGATCGCATAATCGAAATAGCAACGTTGGTTACTGATGCAAACCTTAATATTCTTGCTGAAGGCCCCATTTTAGCCATCAAGCAGTCCGATGCAAAATTAGAAAAGATGGATGAATGGAACCAATCTCACCATGGTAGTTCAGGGCTAATCAAACGCGTAAGGAATAGTTCTATCGATGAACAAGAAGCAGAAAGGCAAACCATCGAATTCCTAGCGCAGTATAGTAATAAGAAATGTTCACCCATGTGCGGTAATAGTATCTGCCAGGATCGTAGATTTATGGCAAATTACATGCCAGCACTTGAAGACTTTTTCCATTACAGAAATTTAGATGTCAGTACGGTTAAAGAACTAGCACGAAGATGGAAGCCTGAAATCCTAAAAGGTTTAGTTAAAAAAAGTGCGCACCTTGCCATGGACGATGTTAAAGATTCCGTAAACGAAATGATTTACTATCGCAAACATTTCATCGATGCATAGCATTAGCGTTACTTTCGCTATTACGACAGGTGCTGCAGTAGAGCCCACTCAACATGTTCTCGTACCATTGCTGATGAATCAGTTTTTCTCAAAGACAAAGCTAGAATAATTTCGGGATCAGTGGTGGCGTTTCCTAAGGCTATGGCAATGTTTCTTAACCAACACTTGTAACCAATTCTTCTAATAGCTGATCCAGCCGTATTCTCTAAGAATTCTTCTTCTGTCCAAGAGAATAGTTTCACTAACGCGACGTCATCGAAATTATGACGAGGCTTGAAATCATCTTCAGAGGTTATATTCATAAATTTGTTCCATGGACAAATCAACTGACAATCGTCACAACCAAATATTCTATTACCCATGGACTTACGGAACTCTTCCGGGATAGAAGTGCGAAGCTCTATTGTTAAGTAAGAAATGCACTTCGTTGCATCTAGCAGGTTAGGTTTAACAAAAGCATTTGTTGGGCAGACGTCTATACACGCAGAGCAAGATCCACAATGCTCCTCGCCTTGTTCGTCTATTGGAAGAGGAAGGTCGGTAAATAATTCGCCGAGGAAAAACCAAGAACCTGCACGCTTATTAATCAGCATAGTGTTCTTACCAATCCAACCCAAACCTGACTTTTCTGCAAGTGCTCTCTCTAACACTGGCGCACTGTCCACGAAGGCTCTATATCCGAAAGAGCCAGTAGCCTCTTGAATGCGGGCCGCGAGCTTTTGGAGTCGCTTTCTAATTAACTTGTGATAGTCACGGCCTCTGGCGTAGCGCGAAATATAGGCTTTAGAGTCTGACTTGAGCGGATCAAATGAATTTTCTGCGTCCTGAGCATAGTCCATGCGAGCGCATATAACACGACTAGTTCCAGGAAGAAGTTGCTCTGGGTGGCAGCGTTTGCCAAAGTTTTCCGCCATGTAGCCCATTGCTCCATGGTAGTTATTTTCCACCCAGCTGGATAAGTGATGTTCATATTTAGTAAGGTCTATATTGGTAATGGCGATTTCTTGAAAACCAATTTCGATTCCCCATGATTTGATATCTAAGGCTAGTTGATTAA
>CAWKZI010000436.1:0-2846 GCA_963854365.1 Gammaproteobacteria bacterium | reverse complement strand
AAAATCAATTATTCTTTCAGCCAGGGCCTTGATCGAAAAAGAGCCAGCTTATCGCTATGTAACTGCAAGACTTTTGTTACATAGTATTCGTCTAGAGGTGCTGGGAGAAGAAGTAGCTCAGCAAGAGATGGCGTCCCGTTATTCAGAGTATTTCCCTGGTTTTATTAAACGAGGTATTGATGCTGAGCTGCTAGATAAACGTCTAGCAGAGTTTGATATCCCACGTTTAGCGAAAGCGCTTGATGCCTCCTGTGACCTTAAATTTGATTATCTCGGTCTACAAACCTTATATGACCGCTACTTCTTACATATACAGGATCAACGCATTGAACTACCGCAAGCATTCTTTATGCGCGTAGCAATGGGGCTCTCGATTAATGAAGATGACCGTGAAGCACGGGCCATTGAGTTTTATCATATTCTGTCGAATTTTGATTTCATGAGCTCAACGCCAACCTTATTTAATTCGGGTACCTGTCGCTCTCAGTTATCTTCGTGTTATCTCTCAACGGTGCCGGATCATCTCAGCGGTATCTTTGAATCAATTAAGGAAAATGCCCTACTTGCTAAATATGCCGGGGGATTAGGAAATGACTGGACTCCTGTGCGGGCAATGGGTTCCTATATCAAAGGAACTAACGGCAAATCGCAAGGTGTGGTGCCATTTTTAAAGGTTGTCTCTGATACTGCAGTAGCAGTAAATCAGGGCGGCAAACGCAAAGGAGCCGTTTGCTCTTATTTGGAATCATGGCATCTAGATATAGAAGAGTTTCTTGAGTTGCGTAAAAATACTGGTGATGACCGCCGCCGAGCTCATGACATGAACACTGCAAACTGGATTCCTGATTTATTCATGAAGCGAGTAATGGAAGACGGCGAATGGACCTTATTCTCACCTTCGGACGTACCTGATCTTCATGAGAAGTTTGGCAAAGAGTTTGAACAATCTTATCTTGCTTATGAGGAACAGATCAAACGCGGTGAATTTGGTCTGTATAAAAAGATACCTGCGACACAATTGTGGCGCAAGATGCTAAGTATGTTATTTGAAACTGGGCATCCATGGATTACTTTCAAAGATCCGTGCAATATTCGGTCACCTCAGAATCATGTGGGTATCGTGCATAGTTCTAACCTTTGCACTGAAATTACCTTAAATACAAATGATCAAGAAATAGCTGTATGTAATCTAGGGTCTGTCAATTTGGTGGCGCATATCAAAGACGGAAAACTAAACATGCATAAGCTCCAACAAACCATCAGTACAGCGATGCGTATGCTGGATAATGTAATTGATATAAATTTTTACCCTGTTGAAAAAGCACGTAATTCTAATCTGAGGCATCGCCCGGTAGGTTTGGGTATCATGGGCTTTCAAGACTGTCTGCACATGTTACGAATTCCCTATGCCTCTAAGGAAGCAGTAGAATTTGCTGATCGCTCTATGGAAGCAGTAGCTTATTATGCCTACTGGACCTCTACAGAAATGGCTGAAAAGCGTGGGCCATATACTTCCTATCAGGGAAGTCTATGGGACCGGGGGATCCTACCACAAGACTCTCTTGAACTTTTGAAGGAAGAGCGCGGAGGGTATGTAGAGGTAGACAGATCATCTACGTTAGAGTGGGGTGAACTACGAAAACGTATAAAAAAATATGGCATGCGTAACTCCAACTGTTTAGCAATTGCGCCGACTGCAACTATTTCTAATATTATTGGTGTATCTGCCTGTATCGAGCCAACATATCAAAACCTCTATGTAAAATCTAATTTATCAGGGGAATTCACCATCACCAACGGATCCTTAGTAGCTGACCTAAAAAAACTTGGGATTTGGGACGAAGTAATGATCGCTGATCTTAAATATTTTGATGGAGCTTTAAGCAAAATAGACCGGGTTCCCGCTGACATTCGTAAACTTTATGCTACTGCTTTTGAAATTGATCCACAGTGGTTGATTGAGTCTGCGGCAAGACGACAGAAATGGATTGATCAGGCGCAGTCACTCAATATATATATGGCAGGAGTTTCAGGGAAAAAATTAGATGAGACCTATAAACTCGCATGGCTACGTGGTCTAAAAACCACCTACTATCTTCGTACACTAGGCGCAACATCAGCTGAAAAATCTACTGTCAAAACAGGAACCTTAAATGCGGTGCCGGCAGACGGAGGTATAACTGCAATGAGTGCCGAACCAGCAGAAGCCGATCTGAAATATTGTGCAATCGACGACTCTGAATGTGAGTCTTGCCAGTAATGAATGTAACGTAAGGAATAAAAGGAGAAAAAATATGCTGACATTTGAAGACAAAAAGACGCAACCAGAACAGCCAATACATGAGGGAGTGTTGAATAACGCGCAGGCGTTAACAAACTCTGATAAGAATTTGAAAATCGTTAGCTCAGCGACTAATACAAACAATGAACAATCTGTAGATAACACCAGCCATCGTCGTGTGGCCGTAGAAGACAAAAAAATTATTAATTGCAAGTCAGATGTAAATCAACTCGTGCCATTTAAATATAAATGGGCCTGGGAAAAATATCTTGCAGCCTGCGCTAATCACTGGATGCCCCAAGAAGTTAACATGAGTCGTGATATTGCTCTCTGGAAAGATCCTAATGGATTAACTGAAGATGAGCGCCGTTTAGTCAAACGAAATCTTGGATTTTTTGTTACTGCTGATTCGTTAGCAGCTAATAATATAGTACTCGGGACCTACCGTCACATTACTAACCCGGAATGTCGTCAGTACCTGTTACGTCAGGCATTTGAAGAAGCAATTCATACACATGCTTATCAGTATATTACCGAGTCCCTTGGATTAGATGAGGGTGAGATT
>CAWKZI010000435.1:0-2853 GCA_963854365.1 Gammaproteobacteria bacterium | reverse complement strand
GCATATTTCAAATAAGAAGCAAAATAACTAAATTAGAAATGGCGCCGAAAGGCTCAGTTTCTAATGGATGCTATATATTTATGAAGCTGGCCCCATCATCATGCGCATTTTTTGAAGCGCTTTAATCTCTATTTGGCGGATACGTTCAGCAGAAACCCCCAACTCTTCAGCAAGCTTATGAAGTGTTACAGCCTTTTTTCCACACAACCAGCGGGCTTCTATAATACGGCAGCTCCGCGCATCTAAATTAGCCAACGCCTGTTTCAATTTTTTGCTATTTAGACTGTCATTTTCTTGCGCTTCCAATACTTGTGATGGCTCAGTTCCATCAGTGAGGTAGGCGATAGGACTGTAACTATAGGTTTCATCATTGTCTTGGGACAGAGGCTCAATTGAAATGTCACGTCCACTAAAGCGTGTTTCCATTTCCATTACTTCTTCAGTTTTAACATTCAATTTTTCTGCAATAGCATCAACTTCTTCCGGGCCCATGGTGCCGAGATTTTTTTTCAGGCTTCGAAGATTAAAAAACAATTTTCGCTGTGCTTTTGTTGTTGCAATTTTTACGAGCCGCCAGTTTCGTAGTATGAATTCATTAATTTCAGCCTTAATCCAGTGCATGGCGAATGACACAAGTCGTACCCCACGTTCTGGGTCATAACGTTTGACTGCTTTCATTAGCCCAATATTTCCTTCCTGAATCAAATCAGCATGTGGCAGGCCGTACCCTTTATAGCCCCTAGCGATAGAAACCACCACACGTAAATGTGATAGCACTAATTGGCGCGCGGCATTTATGTCATCTTCGTCCCTAAGACGTCGTGCGAGGTTAATTTCCTCTTCCTGTGAAAGCATAGGGAAACTATTAGCAGACCTGATATAACTTTCAATGCTACCGCTAGTTGCAGGCATTGCAAGATCAAAAGTCATTGTTTACTCCTTGTATTAGTAGCACTAATTCTAACATTCTATGGCTTTGAGTGCTAATCGCCTCGAAAAGTTCCTAGGGACAATCTTCAGAATTACTTAAGGTTCTATTTGCCAGAGGTGACTTGCAACCGATAGCCATGATCCTGCCCAACCGAGCCAGGATGAAAAAAGTAACAGACTGATGCTGTCTTCAAAAGAGATATGATGCAGTTGAAAATCAACAGCATATAGTTGCACTAAATTCGTCAACTCGCTATTAATTAAATTAATTACTAGAGCAACAATAAGCCATGCTATAGCTCCCCCCGCCACACCTTGAATTGCACCAAAATAGAGAAAGGGGCGACGTATAAAATTACTGGTTGCTCCAATCAACTTTGACACCTCAATTTCGTTACGTTTTGTAAGAATTTGTAAACGAATGGTGTTAAATGTTATTACTATTAAAGCAAAACTTAATAAGGCTGTAAGAATCAATAGCGCGATCTGCCCAAGCTTTAACAATGCGTTTAGCCGATCCATCCAGTCAGAATCAAGTTGAACGTGTTTAGAATCTGGCCATTTCAGCATTTCGGTACGTAATTGTTTTAGCGTTTCAGGCGAAATACTCTTGGCATCAATTATGAAGGCATCAGGCAACGGGTTTCGCGTTAGGCTATTTACTGCATCGGCCATCCCATTTCTTTGTTTTAGCTGCTCCAAGGCTTTGTCTTTAGAAAGGAACCGAAAATTTGCTATTTGTGGGTGCTGTTTCAGATGAGATTCTAATTTCTCTATTGCATCCTTGCCTGTACCTAATTTTAAAAATACGTTTAATTGTGGCGCTCCTGATAATTGACCAGAGAAGCTCTGAGCGTTACCTAGCAGCATGTAGACCCCTGTAGGAAGACTGAAGGCCGCTCCTATCACGATAATGTTGAGTAGGCTTGCAAGCGGAGAGCCCACTAATCTTCGAAGAGCTAGAAAGAATGCGTGCCAGTGATGTGAGAGCCACATATTCACGTTACTAATTCCCCGTGACTTAAAGACAAAATACGATGCTGGGGGCTCTCAAGCAACTCAGCAGCAGGAGTAGTGATAAGAACTGTTACACCTACCTGTTGAAATGATTTAAACATATTCATGATGTCCTTTGTATAGCTAGGATCAAGATACGTAGTTGGTTCGTCGGCAATCAGAATTGATGGGCGATTGACTACAGCTCGGGCAATACATAATCTTTGCTGCTCACCGCCTGATAGCGTAATGGGGAGAGCTTTTTCTTTGCCTAGTAATCCCACTTTATCCAGAGCTGCTCGGACTCTTCCAGCTGCTGACTGGTGTTCAAAACCACAGATTTGTAGCGGCAATACAACATTGTCAAATACGGAACGATCGAACAAAATCTTTTGACCCTGGAAAACCATTCCAAGATTGCGTCGTAGAAATGGAATCGCACTGTTCTTTAGGTTGCTAACATTTTGGCCATTGACAATGATGCCCCCGGTTGTGGGGCGCTCGATAGCTCCAATCAATTTTAAGAGCGTACTTTTGCCGGCGCCAGAATTCCCGGTTATAAAAACCATCTCACCTTGCTTAATGGTGAAAACAATATTTTTTAGCGCTTCAAACCCATTCGGATAACGCTTATAGACATTGCTGAAGCTAATCATATAGAAATAGTTCCAAACTACAGAGATGTATAGTGAAATATGGCAAAATCAATCGAATAAAGCTTCTACAAATTCTCTTGCGTCAAAAGGCTGTAAATCTTCAATGCCCTCACCTGCCCCAATAAAATATAGTGGGATGGGGTTCTGTTGACGTTGCATGGCAATAGCAGCTATTACGCCACCTTTGGCTGTGCCATCAAGTTTAGTAAGTATAAGGCCCGTAATACCTAGTGCATCATCAAATGCTTTTACTTGGTTAACTGCATTCTGC
>CAWKZI010000434.1:0-2857 GCA_963854365.1 Gammaproteobacteria bacterium | reverse complement strand
TAAACCCTTTCTTGTGAAGTTTAGCAATAGCTTCAATACTACCAGGAATAGGCTGAAACTCATCTGCCGCTTTAATATATTCAGCCGAGTCCGCGTTAATTACACCATCTCTGTCAAGGACAACTACTTTCATGCCGTCTCACTAAATCATTTGGTGGAGTTCTAAGAATTGTGCAAGTGCGAAATGTCAGCAACCTGAAGAAATAGCGATCTTAATTGTTGCAGCAAGGCAATCCTATTATTACGCAATTTTGCGTCATCACAAATCACTAATACCTCGCCGAAAAACAAATCTACACTATCCTTAAGTTCGACCAGAGATTCGAGACCATCACGGTAGTTATTCGAACTAAATAAAGGAGCCACTTCTAATACTTTATTATTTATATTTTTAAATAATGCTTTTTCAGCAGGTTCTTTTAGTAAAAGTGGATCAACTGGCTTAATTTCTGTGATAATTTTTTGCTTAGCAAGAATATTAGAAACCCTTTTATTAGCTGAGGCAAGAGCCTGTGACTCGGGCAATTTGCTAAAGTGCTGGACTGCCAAGACCCTGTGATTAAAATCCAGAGGTACAGTAGGTTTTAAGCTAAAAACAGATTGGAAAACGCCACTAGAAATGCCTTCGTCCAAATACCAATTCTTAAATCGGTCAAGAATAAAATCGAAAATCGAATCTTTAGTGCTAGGTTCAACTTCTAAATTATCAAAGCCTAGTATTGCGCGATCGATGATATCTAGAATATCAAGGTCCAGTTCCTCTTCAACTAAGATTCTCAAAATTCCTATAGCGGAACGGCGGAGGGCGAAAGGGTCTTTGGAACCAGTAGGCGGTTGCTTAATGATAAACATTCCAACCATTGAATCTAATTTGTCCGCTAGAGACAGAATTTTTCCGGTCATTGTCGCTGGTAACGCATCGCCAGAGAACCTTGGTAAATACTGTTCATTTATAGCGATGGCAACTTCTTCAGGTTCTCCATCATTCAAGGCATAGTAGTAGCCCATAAGCCCTTGAAGGTCAGTAAATTCTCCCACCATATTAGTAACTAAATCACATTTAGAAAGGAGCGCTGCTCTTACACAATAATCCTCATTAGCATTTAGTTTATTGGCAATAAACTTTGCTAAGGTTGATACACGCTCCATTTTTTGGAAAACAGTACCTAACTTTTTCTGAAAGACAACTTTAATTAGCTGTTCTTGCCTTGAAGCTAGTGAAAATTTCTTATCAGTCTCAAAAAAGAAACGAGCATCAGCCAAACGTGGTCGAATTACTCGTTCGTTTCCTTGAATGACCTGGTGGGGGTCATTACTTTTAATATTGCTGACTGTAATAAACTTTGGCAATAACTTAGAGTCTTGATCAACTACATAAAAGCATTTTTGATGTGATTTCATGGTAAGGATTAAAGCTTCTGCAGGGATTGTTAGAAAATGCTCTTCAAAACTGCCAGTGAGCGCTACTGGTAACTCTACTAAACCGGTAACTTCATCAAGCAGTGCTTCATCGATTACCACGGACGCATTTAACTTAGTCCCTTCTGCAGTAACCAGCGTTCTGATGAGTTCTTTGCGGCGGTTAAAATCAGCAATTACATACCCCGTGTTCTCAAGCAAAGATTCATACTCAGCTGGAGACTTAATTACGATTGCTTGATTATGATGGAAACGGTGTCCATAGGTTTTATTTTGCGAATTAACTCCAAGCATTGAGCAAGAAATTGAATCAGGTCCAAACAACATTAGTAACCAATGAACTGGCCTCACAAACTCTATTCTAGAACTTCCCCAACGCATTCGCTTTGGTATAGGGAGTTCAGCCAGTGATTGCTCAACAATACTTGGAAGTAAGCCAATGGTATCTTTGCCGGACTGATTTAGTGAGAAGGCCAGTTTTTCTACGCCATCTTTTTCAATAGAATCTAAATCTTTTAGATCTACACCACAGGACTTCGCAAAACCCAGTGCAGCAGCAGTTGGATTACCATCAACATCTGTGGCAGCTTTTATTGTTGGGCCAACCCGCTCGAATTGCTTATCTTCTTGTTTGGTCATCAACCCTGAAACAATAACAGCTAACCGACGGGGTGTAGCAAATCGCTGAGTTGACGAGAAGGAGAGAAGTGCCTTTTTTAGACCTACCTTGATGCCATTTTCAAATGCTTTAGATAGTGAACTTAGCGCTTTTGGGGGAAGCTCTTCAGTGCCAATCTCGATCAAAAATTCTTGTGTATCCATGTGAACTATTTTTCCAAAAATTCTTTTCGAAGAGGTTCACTAGCTAATGGGAAGCCCAATTTTTTCCGGCTTTCAAAATAGGCTTCTGCTACCATGCGGGCCAATGTTCTAACTCGAAGGATAAAACGTTGGCGCTCTGTTACTGAAATGGCTTTTCTCGCATCTAACAAATTAAAATAGTGCGATGCTTTCAATACTTGTTCGTATGCTGGGAGTGGTAAGCATTTCTCGATCAATAAGCGACATTGTTGTTCACAATCATCGAAGTAGGAAAAGAGTATATCTGTAGAGGCGTGTTCAAAATTATAGGCCGACATTTCAATTTCGTTTTGCTTGAATACGTCACCATAAGTCACGGTACCATTGGGTCCATCTGTCCAGACGATGTCATAAATACTATCGACCCCCTGCAAATACATGGCGATTCTTTCGATACCGTATGTAATCTCACCACTAACCGGGTAACACTCTAGTCCGCCAACTTGTTGGAAATAGGTAAACTGAGTGACTTCCATGCCGTTAAGCCAGACTTCCCAACCCAGACCCCATGCGCCAAGAGTTGGTGATTCCCAATTATCTTCGACAAAGCGAATATCATGAACTGCCATGTCGATAC
>CAWKZI010000433.1:0-2858 GCA_963854365.1 Gammaproteobacteria bacterium | reverse complement strand
TGTGAAATCGTTTGATTGAAACCAATCGGAAGCGCTACATCTTCATAAGCTCGATGAGCTAGAGCTTCATCGAGAAAAATGTGACGGGGCGTTGAGCGAATGACATCAAGCACTTCCATGCTTGTTATGCCTTGATCCATCAATCGCCCCAATAATCTTTCACGAGTACGCTGAGAGGTCATTCCTATACCGCTTAAATTTAATTTAGTATTCAATTAATTCTATCTTCCCGGTATTAGTTATTCTGCTCTTAACTACTTTGCAGTCGGCTTCGATAAGAGCCATCGCTTCCTTCTCAATCTGTCACACAAAGCTCTCGTAATAAGCTAGTCGCATAGGTGCCGCTAGGTAAGGCAAATATCAGCTCTAAATCCCTTTCCGCCACCCAAGCCCACTGCAGATTTGACGGCAAAAAGCGCAGCGATCTGCGCGACTCCTGCAAAGCAAAATGTTTCAACCCTTGCAGTAAATCATTATTAAGTTTCAATGTAGCATCTTCAATATCGGCAGCTTCGCCTCTACATAGATACCTATCTTTCGGATCTCTGAGCCCTGGCAATGGCCCGGTGATGTGAATATCGAAAATATTGAGTCGCTTCTGCAATTCTTCATTCCAAGATTGATCTGTTTTTAGGGTAAAGAATCGACTGGTGCCATTCAAATTTAGAACATCACCTCCTATATACTGACTCCAGGTCCGATTCTCTAACCGCTCCGACAAAAGCTGGTTAAATAGATATGAACGAGCTGCAGAAAAAAGCATCGAGCGCTTTCTGCGGCCTAGATCTGCGCTGGACTTTGTATTTGCTTCTTCATCAGCATTGACCTCCTTAGTATTATTAAGAGTAGTAGTCATCAACTCAGAAGCTTGCGCAAGATTACTAAGATTATTACCGAATCGTTGAGAGCCAAAGTAATTGGGAATCCCTTTAGTTAACATTCCATTGAGACGTGCTTCAAAATCATCTTTGCTGCCCACGCAGTTGCGAAGCAATATTTTGAAGTGATTAAGCTTATGTGAGCCAATTTTAATTTTTCGAGAATTTCGTTTGAATTTTAGAATAACCAATTCTTGTTCAACCGGTGAGCTACGTTCTACCCTCTGCAGCAGTGGTTGAAGAATTGTTTCATCTAACTGAAGTTGCTTGGTCCGAGAAGTGGTGACTGGTAGCTGAATACTAAACCATTGAGTACTTTCCGCATTTTTATCCTTCATTCCGGAATAACTAATTTTATGAATTTCTGCACCCGTTAAACTACTGAGTTTTTTCGCCACTTCATTAGTGGAAAGATTTTTCTTTCTTATTTTTACACAAAGATGCTCCCCTTTCCCAGATAGCTCGAAACCTAATTCTTCATCTACACAAAAATCAGAAATTTCTTTTTTTAGGCCAGCACGTAATTGAGGCTCGCCTTGAAGATAGCTCAGTTCACTTAGCGGAGAATATAAATTATTATTTTTAGTCGTTATGTTGATTTTAATATTAATCCTTTAAGTGGTATTAGTTCACAATGACGCATCAAACCTTGCCAAGCAACAGCACAACAGCATGACAGGCGATGCCTTCCTTGTTTCCAATAGCACCCAAACCCTCAGTTGTGGTTGCTTTAATATTGATACGTGATATATCGATACTGAGTAATTTCGATAGGCTCTCTAGGAAGTTCTGCCTATATGAAGCCAATTTCGGGACTTGAGCCACAACAGTAATATCTATATTGCCAATGGCGAAACCTTTGCTAACCAGCATTCTCATAACATCCGCCAGTAAGTTGGCGCTAGACATGCCCGCTAGATTTGGATCTGAATCTGGAAAGTGTTGACCTATATCTCCGGCGCCAATAGCTCCGAGCAAAGCATCGCAAAGTGCATGTAAAACCAAATCCCCGTCGGAATGGGCCAGTAACGAAAGTTTATCTGGCAAAGTAACTCCAGCCAACACAAGAGGCTTAGTGGCAGAAAATTCATCTGTGAAGCGATGAACATCATAACCATGGCCGATTCTTGTTTCAGTCATCATTACTATTCTCTCTTACTATTGCAGTCAATACCGTCTCACTGCAAATCATTACGTTATGATTAGTGAATTTTCTATATCTACTTAACCTCATTCAGCTGTAGTTCCAAAATTTTCTCTGCCAGCTCGAGATCTGCCTCAGTCGTTATTTTTATGTTGTCGGTCTTTCCCTCAACCATCAAAGCAACATGCCCCAATAGTTCTATCGCTTCAGCTTCGTCAGTTACAATAAGATCCCGAGACACCACAAAGTCTAACGCTTCTCGCAAAATTCCATAACGAAACATCTGTGGTGTTAAAGCATTCCAACAATAGTTACGGTCTATAGTTCTTTGAATTTCGGCTTGCTCATTCACTTCTTTGAGTGTATTTGTCACAGGAGCACCTAGAACCCCACCTATTTCATGAAACTGAAGCGTTGCAATTAGCTTCTCGATATCTGTCTCTCGAACACAGGGTCTAACAGCATCGTGGACCAAAACCCAATCACTCACTTCTGCTTTTTCATCAAGCCAATTCAAACCGTTTAACACTGATTGATAACGTTGATCGCCACCAATTACTGTACGCACAGACTTCGGGTAGGAAGATTTAAGTGAGAACCAGTGACTGTCAGTCTCATTTAATACGACCACAATTTCTTTAATTGCAGCGATTTTTAGAAGACGCCCCAAGGCCCACTCGATGACCGCAAGACCGTTTAGCGGGAGGTACTGTTTGGGTGTTAACGACCCCATACGGCGACCGATGCCAGCGGCTGGCAAAATAGCCCAGATTGTCATAGTCAATTCTTCTGCTGTGATGGGCCTCGATTTACCGATTATCCAGGTTTCTCGCAGA
>CAWKZI010000432.1:0-2863 GCA_963854365.1 Gammaproteobacteria bacterium | reverse complement strand
CGATGATGATTTCATCTGTGACTAATCCACCCGAGGTCATTACCTGCTCTACCTGAACCCCTAATTCTGACTTCGCTTTAACAGCAGCACGCAGCATATCTCCCGTAGAAATCTGCGGGAAGCAAAATTTTTCGCAAATATACTGAGCTTGCGTTCCCTTGCCGGCCCCCGGTGCGCCCATCAAGATAATTCTCATTAACTACTCCTAATATTTAAATTCAGAAACGAACTAACTTTCAATAGCAGCAAATATCAACCATATGAGTACATCTTAACTCACATTTAAATATCATTTTGCATCAAACATTTACATGGTCCCAGCTGATTTCATCCCACTGAATCAGGCAAAGATATTGATACTAGAAACCAAAGCAAAAAGATTATCAATCAGATAATAAATCATAACCCAGAACTTTTAGCTCGCACCCACAACGAATCCAACTCCTCTAAGTTAACTTCTTTAGCTCTCAACCCTCGACCCGCAAGCTCCCGCTCTATCCATTTGAAGCGCTGCTCGAATCGCCTGTTTGCTGATCTTAGAGACATTTCAGCTTCGATGTCCAAATGCCTAGCTAAGTTAACCGAAGTAAATAGAATATCCCCTAATTCATGTTGAATTGATTTCGCATCACCCTGCTGGAGAGCCCCCTCTAATTCTGCAACCTCTTCCTTAATCTTTGCAATAACTGGCTCTATGCTCTGCCAATCGAACCCTTGGCCTGCCGCTTTCTTTTGTAGTTGTTGAGCACGGATTATTGCGGGCATTGCTCGCGGAACGTTATCCAGAGCACTCGGTATTGGTTCTTCAACTGAAATATCGACAGCAGAGACCTGCCTAGGGCTACTAAATTTTTTATCCCTCTTTTTCTGGCGTTTTTCTTCCCGTTCTATCTCTTTTATTGCTTCCCAATTTACTAATACTTCATTAGTCGATAGTACCGAAGGATTGCCAAAATTTTTCAATTCTCCACCAGGAAAGACATGTGGATGACGCCGGATTAACTTTTCCGTGATGGTTTCGGCAATACTTGCGAAAGAAAATTTAGAATTTTCATTGGCTATTTGAGCATAAAAAACGACCTGAAATAACAAATCGCCAAGCTCATCTTCGAGCTCAACCATATCACCATTTTCAATAGCATCCATGACCTCATAAACTTCTTCTAAAGTGTAGGAAGCTAATGAAGAAATTGATTGTTCCAGGTCCCAAGGGCAACCATAATTTTTATCCCTCAGCATGCGCATAACTGACAGTAAGATTTCAATCGACGATTCTTGATCTTTTTCTGCGTCTCTCATAAAGCTCTCTTTATACTTAAAATATCAAAATTTAATCGAAAATTCGTGGGCAATGTTCTAATTGATATTATTAAAGATGCTCTGCAGATTTGGATTTCTCGAATACTGCCATCGATTCAACATGATTTGTGTGAGGAAACATATCCATCACCCCAGCAGATTTCAATTGATAACCTGCATTAATCAAACAGGCTGTGTCTCTCGCCAGAGTTGAAGGGTTACATGAAATATAGACAATACGCCGCGCACCTAAGTCTGCAACTTCTTGAATAATTTCGATCGCTCCGGAACGTGGTGGATCTAGCAATATCTTATCGTAGCGTTGCTTAGCCCAGCTATTCGCTTTAATAGAGTTGCACAGGTTTGCAGCAATAAATGAGACATTGGTGAGCCCATTGAGCACAGCATTTTCCCCGCCTCGAGACACCATCTCTTCGCTGCCTTCGATACCAATAACTGAATGACATTGAGTGGCTATAGCTAAAGTAAAATTGCCAAGACCACAAAACAAATCTAGCACTAAGTCATCCATAGTCAAATCCAAAAGATCCAGCGTTTTTCTTACAATCAATTGATTAATTTCTGCATTAATTTGAGTAAAGTCCATTGGGTGAAAGCGCATCTGTAAACCGAAATCTTGGAGAAAATATTGTAATCGATCGATTCCATCTTCGGGATAAATTTTCACTACAGATTCGACACCTCCGGGTTGCAAATAAAGCTGAATTGCGTGAGTTTCAGCAAACCCTCTCAAAGAAGCTAGGTCTTCCATGCCCATTGCTTCTAAATGCCGAAAAACTAAAGCGACTTGCCGATTGCTTTCAACCTCAGCACTCTCTGCATTAGATCTCACAGGGTTAATTGCTAACTCACCGACGGCAACTTCAATTTGCGGAATTGAATGACTAGCTTTCAATCCAGTAATTAGCTCTTTGAGGGGTTGTAACAGAGAAGCTACTTCAGGAACCAATACTTCACAGAAATTCATATTAGTAATAAAGCTGCTATATTTTTCTCTGAAGCCGACTAATGCTCCCCCCTTCTTCGCCACTATGCGCACAGCAAGGCGAGCCTTCCTGCGGTAGTGATAAGCTTTAGCCTGCAAACGCGGTAATATTTCGACTTTTTGTGGGTCTATTTTCGCCGCGTGTTGCATCTGCTCAAACAGCATCGATTCCTTGAATTCAATTTGAGCAAGTGAATTCATATGCTGCAGTGAACAGCCCCCACATTGATCAATTACTGCACATTGAGGTTTTACTCGTTGTGGAGAAGGGTCGAGTACGGAAATAGTTTTTAATTCATCAAGTTTGCTGCGACGTCGGACGTAGGCGGCAATAACTCGTTCACCGCTAAGCGCACCGCTCACAAACGCAACTTTTCCATCAATACGTGCTACCCCCCGCGCCTCATGGCTGAGAGATTCGATTTGTATTTCCACCGGTTCAGAGGGGAGCTTAGATTTTCTATATCTTTTGTTATTCATAGTCAGTAGGTCATTTTCCGTTAGCCTTATTAAGTAGATAATGAGCTAGAAAAAGATTGGTAATAAAAACAAATGACA
>CAWKZI010000431.1:0-2864 GCA_963854365.1 Gammaproteobacteria bacterium | reverse complement strand
AAAAATGCTTTGAATGTCTGCGATATCTTTAAAGAAAAGCGATCTTGGTACCGTGCGGGAAAAGCTGCAGAAGGTCGGTGGGGCATACCTTTATCTGTGAGTATGGCGGTTATTTATCAAGAGTCTGCATTTCGAGCCAGAGCAAAACCTAAACGTTCACGAATACTATGGGTAATTCCGAGCCCAAGACCTTCCACAGCCTACGGCTATGCGCAAGCCTTGGATAGTACCTGGTCAGACTATCAGGTTGCGTCGGGGAATGGGGCTGCGTCTCGCCGAAAATTTGCTGATTCGATAGATTTTGTTTCTTGGTATAACTCAAATTCTACTCGTGTCAGCAGGATAGACAGCTTGGATGCACGAAACCTCTATTTAGCTTATCACGAAGGTAATGGCGGCTTTCAAAGGGGAACTTATAGAGAGAAAAAGTGGCTATTGGATGCGGCAAAAAGAGTTCAATCAAATGCCGAAAAATTCTCTAATCAGTTAAATTCTTGCCGCAGCGAATTAAATAAGAATTGGTTTCAGCGCCTCATTTCCTAGTAGACTAGAGCCAAGAAAATCTAGTAAATGTCTTTGCAGTTTTACCCGGATCTTTGGTCTTTAAGTAGACTTTTCATTGTGTGTTTATAGATAGTAGTAGTTCGTATTACGGCTATTAGGCTCGTGGTTCTATTCATAAAATGTAGTAGTAAATAAAGAGAGATAGCTGATGAGTTGGTGGGGGAAAGCATTAGGCGGAACATTTGGCTTCATGATGGGAGGGCCCTTAGGTGCTCTTATGGGAATTACGTTAGGGAATTACTTTGATGGTGGCGTAAATGGTGTTGATGGTTCCCTAGGCCTAGGTTCTACGGAAAGAGTCCAATCCATATTCTTCACTACCACTTTTGCCTTGATGGGTTACATAGCAAAAGCAGACGGGAAAGTTACCCACGATGAGATAGCTATGGCGGAGCATGTCATGGAACGAATGCGCTTAAACCCCCAGCAACGGAAAGTCGCTATTAAGCTATTTAACGAAGGCAAGAAAGATGGGTTTCCAGTGCATGAAGTCCTCGCGCAATTTAAAAGAGAAATATTTAGACGTCGAAATTTAGTCCAGATGTTTTTAGAAATAACCATCGCCACCGCATTTGCCGATGGTAGTTTGGATAGTCGTGAACAAAGTGTTTTAGAAGATATCGCGAAAGACTTAGGGTATTCACATCAACAGTTTAACGAATTATTGGGGCGACTTTCGGGGCAAGCCCATTTTATAAATCAAGGTTCATTTGAGGATAAGCTCGAAGCGGCCTTCGAGCTGCTCGGAGTTAGTTCTAGTGTAAGTGATGCGGGGCTAAAGAAAGTCTATCGCAAGCTTATGAACCAAAATCATCCAGACAAATTAGTTGCGAAAGGTTTGCCGGAGGAAATGTTAGATATAGCTACTCAAAAAACCCAAGACATCAAAGCCGCGTATGAGCTAATTAAGAATCATCGTAAATAACTATTAGCTTGCTAGTATAGAGTAGATTAATTGCAGTTATTTTTAGAATAGCCTCTATAGCAAAATATTTTCTAGTACTATCTGAAGGTATTATTGATGTCAGATAATGCTTCATTACCTGGACAAAGGTCATGGCTATCCATAGTATTGAATGGTCTGTCAACAGTATCTTGTAGTTCATGTAAGTCCGAAGTGGACTGATTAATATACAATAATCCTGTTGCTATCTTCCCGTTTTTCTTATGCTGATTTATATGATGCAAAGCATTCTCTTTATCATAAGGGTCGTAATTACCGCTCGTTTTATGAAGATGAATGACTGAGCCATCGTGTAGAGTGATTTCTTTTTCTTTGCCAGCTGCGTAACTAGTGGTGATTTCTTTCCGCATTGGCACGAAATCCAAAGAACTAAGAGTAATGTAGTTTTCCCAAGTATTTTTATATCCATGTGCAGAAGCATCAGTGTTATTAAACGTGACACAGGGTGAGACAATATCTATAAAGGCAAAGCCTTTGTGTGTTAACCCGGCTTGGAGTAGAGGAATTAATTGGTCTTTGTCTCCAGAAAAGCTACGGGCTACAAAGCTTGCGCCTAACTCGATGGCTAAAGTCGCCATATCAATATTATCAAATTGACTCTCTTCGCCAGACTTTGTTGTTGAGCCAAGGTCTGCTGTTGCTGAAAGTTGGCCTTTGGTTAGCCCGTAAGTGCCATTATTAGCTACGATATAGAGCATATTAATGCGTCTGCGGACGATATGGCAGAATTGTCCAAGCCCTATCGAGGCGCTGTCACCGTCGCCAGAAATCCCAACATAGTGCAATTCCTTATTGGCGATATTTGCGCCTGTAGCGACTGATGGCATACGTCCATGCACAGAGTTAAATCCGTGGGATTTGCTTAAGAAATACGATGGAATTTTAGATGAGCAGCCAATGCCAGAGATTTTTGCAACTCTGTGCGGTTCTAAAGACATTTCGGCCGCTGCCTGTATGATTGCGGCGCTAATCGAGTCATGGCCACAACCACCACAAAGAGTAGTAAGCGTTCCTTCATAGTCCCGCCTGGTTAAGCCAAGGTCATTGATTGGCATTTCTGGGTGCATGAATTTCGGTTTGCTGATGTAACTCATAATATGGGTTGTTTTTCCTGTTTGTTCTGCGTACGAATATTTAGCCAGTTATGCTGGTAAACTTTCAGTTATTGCAAGTTCAGGCATGGATTTCATTATATCGGCTTCGATATGCGCTGCGGTAATCAATATTCCGTTATAGCTCAGTATCGAATACATTTGCGATTCATTAGCATTGCATTCGATTTTCAACAAGCTTTTGAGTTGAGCGTCTCTATTTTGTTCAATAACATAAACGAGTT
>CAWKZI010000430.1:0-2880 GCA_963854365.1 Gammaproteobacteria bacterium | reverse complement strand
TTGTGCAGTAAACTTAGTTAATTCTTTGCCTAACTCTTTTAGATCCTGAGCTTCCTTCTTTCGTTGGGTTTTGCTGGTTCCTTCTAATTTTATTGTGGTTTTTTTTTCTGGATTCATTGGTAGTCACGTTACATGGAGGAGTAAGAATTGATTACTGACTATAGGTAAAATGCTTGTGCTAAGCCTAGAAAGGCAAAAAACCCAACGGAATCGGTAATAGTGGTTAGCACAACGGTTCCCGCAAGCGCAGGGTCGATATTCATGCGCTTAAGCAGAAGAGGTAAATAGGCGCCCGCAAACGCCGCAATGATTAAATTGATTACCATGGCTGCGGCTATTATCGCGCTAAGCCGCATATCTTGATACCAAACATAAGTGATTATTGAGATTACCACAGCCCAGACTGAGCCATTTAAGGCAGATACTCCTAGCTCTCTAATTAATAGCCAGCGACTGTTGGATGGGCTGATATGACCGAGAGCCAGACTTCTTATTACTAGAGTTAGAGTTTGGGTCCCAGCTACACCCCCCATATTGGCAACAATAGGCATGAGTACAGCCAAATAGACGACCTGATCGAGAGTATCTTGAAATATATAAATAACTAGCGAGGCGAGAATTGCAGTCATCAGGTTAACGCCTAACCATAGAGCTCGTCGTCTTGCCGTTTTAAATACAGGGGCAAAGGTGTCATCTTCTTCATCAAGGCCGGCCATGCTCATTAAAGAATGTTCAGCGCTATCTCTAATTACATCAACGACATCATCAATAGTAATACGCCCAAGAAGCTTGCCTTGACTATCGATAACTGGTGCAGATACCCAGTCATGTTGCTCAAATAGTTGTGCTACTTGAGTAGCTTCCATATCTACTGGGATTGCCTCTATGCCTTCACCCATAAGATCCCGGACAGGGGTGTTGGGGCCGGAAACTAGAAGTTTGCGTAAAGGTAATATACCGAGAAACTCATCGTCTCGATTAACCACGTGAAGATTATCGGTCATTTCCGGAAGGCTGTTGTGACGACGTAAGTATCTTAGCACTAACTCCACTGTATGCCTGGGCCTCACGGCAATAGTGTCGGTGTTCATTAATCCGCCAGCGGTATCCTCATCATAGGAGAGAATGCTTTCGACACGATCTCTATCCTGCTGGTCCATCGCTTGCAGGACTTGCGAAGTAATTTGCTGAGGAAGTTGTTGAAGTATATCTGCAAGATCGTCAGTTTCCAGCCCTTCAGTTAATTCTACGACTTGTTGGGGGTTTAAATCACTGAGAATATCGTGTTGTAGATCTTCATTCAGATACTGAATAATTTCGCCTTCAGCATCTTTGTCTATTAATTGCCAAAGGACGGTTCGAGTTTTTGGAGGTGAAGACTCAAGTAAATGAGCAATGCCAGCGGTGGGCAGAGTTTTTATCATCTGCCTCACTTGGTAAAGAGAACCACTATCTATTGCTTGACTAAGTTCAAGCACATGGTCCTTCCTGAATTGCGACTCTTTTGCTTGGGGCATGATTGCAGTTCGACTCTTGTGCTTCATTACAGTGAATAGAACATATTTGGAATTATAGACGCCGAGAACTGTTAGGAAGCGTTTATAAACCTATGGTTTACCTAGGCTGGCGCAATTCTATCGTTATTTTAACGACAGGAGAAATATTGCAGGTACTGAAAAAGTAAGTTACTTAAGCTAGTTTTGCTAAGATTCGCCAAAGCCATCGTTGATCAGTGCAATGAGAGCGATCATGGCCTGATCTTCATCCGGGCCGTCCAGGACAATATTTAGTGACGTACCTTTTGCAGCAGCTAGCATCATAAGAGAAAGGATGCTTTTACCATTCACCATTTTATCTGTGCCGATTTTAACATCGCTGGCGAATGTGCTCGTGAGTTCAACCAACTTCGATGCCGCTCTCGCATGGAGTCCGGCGTTATTAACTATCATGGTCTGTTGCTTAAGCATTTTTGAATTGGCCTTAATAAGCTGTCCAATAAAATTGCAAAGGTAAAAAAGTATGTAACAATTTACAAAAAATTGAACCGATCAGTTAAGTTCGCGATGATGAACTTGAACATTGAAATAGTTTACAGAAAATTCTTGGCTCAATTTCTCGCATAAATATACCGACCTATGTTGACCACCCGTGCAGCCCAGCGCCACAGTTATATAGTTTCTGTTGCTGCGCTCAAAACTGGGCAGCCATTTCTGTAAGTAAGCGGCAATGTCATTGGACATTTCCTGAACTTCTCCCTGCGAATCTAGGTATGAAACTACTGCGTCGTCCAGGCCAGTGAGAGAACGCAGTTTTGCGTCCCGATACGGGTTTGGCAAACATCTAACATCATAAACTATATCTGCGTCTAGGGGCACTCCGTTTTTGTAGCCAAAAGACTGAAACTGAAGTGCTAGGTCTTTTTCAATGTTATCGAAAAGGCGATTTTTGATTGTATCTCTAAGTTGATGCAGAGACATGCGGCTTGTATCGATAGACAAACTTGCCATTACACAAATTGATTCTAATAAGTCGGATTCTCTGTCAATGGCCTCTTTAAGACCTATAGCTTCAGTCGTCAAAGGGTGCTTGCGCCGGCTTTCACTGAAGCGTTGCAGCAGAGTTTGACTGTTAGCTTCGAGAAATATGATTTCAATAAGAAGTTTTCGTCCTTTGAGTTCATTGACCATCGTCGGAACTTGTTGCAAATCTATTGAACTATTTCGCGCATCGATACTTACAGCTACATTTGGAAATTCAGCGGTGCCTGCAGTAATCCTATTGGCTAATGAAATCAACAAGCTAGCCGGGAGGTTGTCTATACAATAATAGCCGCGATCTTCAAGGACATGCAGAACCGTACTTTTTCCAGAGCCGGAGCGG
>CAWKZI010000429.1:0-2886 GCA_963854365.1 Gammaproteobacteria bacterium | reverse complement strand
CGGCACTAGCAGCAACAGCTAAAATTTTGCCGAAATTTGCTGCTATATTCCAGCGAGAATTACCTTCCTGAAATAAGCGAATGAAGGGTTTCTCGAGTTCTGTGACATCGTCATTGGAGTGGGTTTGCCTGACAGCATTGAGCGTATAATTAATGCCGCCCTGGGCATCATAAAGAATGGTATTTATTCCTTCTGAGTAAGCGTCATAATAGAGGATGGGTGCGTTGCGATTGTCTTCGGTTTGATTGCCGCGAGATTCAAATGAACTAATACCCAAATACAACCCTATGACTATTAAGCCGGGGGTAAGTAGGATAAATAACCTTTGTATCGTCATTTGCATGAATTATGCCCAGTGGATTGTGGCTAGATCTTACCATGAATGCTTAGAAAGCAATGAATGCCAAAATGGCAAAAGAAGTAGAGCCCGGGTAGGAAATGTAGTCCTATTGAAATTGCTGGTACTTGCCTTGGGCTTTTAGTATGAAGTCAGCTATTTCTCGAACTGCGCCCATTCCTCCATTAGATTCTGTTACGCCATGCACTGCCTCGCGAATATCCGTATGTCCATTCGGCACCGAAAAGCATAACCCCACGGCTTTCAAAACAGGGAGATCTGGAAAGTCATCTCCAGCATAAGCAATTTCAGCGTCGGAGTAATTTACTTGCGACTGAATTTCTCTAAGTGCAATTAATTTGTCTTCCCGTCCCTGTAGGAGAGTAGTGATGCCCAGATCAGCGCTTCGTCTCTTTACTATTTCCGATGTTCGGCCAGTAATGATGCCAACGTCGACTCCAGCTGAAATCAACATTTTAATACCATGACCATCAAGGCTATTAAACGCCTTAATTTCCTCACCTGAATTGGAAAAATAGAGACTGCCATCAGTCAGTATTCCATCCACATCCAATAACAATAATCTAATTTTGCGGGCAATTTGAATTAGAGTTTGAATATCGTGATTAAATTTCATGCTTCAGCACTCTTTCCTTTTAAACTACGTTGGCCTGCAGGAGATCGTGCATCTTCAAAATTCCTTCAATTTTTCCATTTTCATCTCGAACAATAAGTACATAGACATTTGATTCTTGCATTATTCGAGCTGCTTCTACGGCTAAAGAGTTTGCATTAATAAATTTTAAATCAGTAGACATTACTTCGGTGATATTGCTTTGTTGAATATCTTTCCCAGAATTTATTGCCCGGCGCAAATCTCCATCAGTAAATACCCCAACTAAGTTCTTATCATCATCAACTACGGTGGTCAGACCAAAACCTTTTACTGACATTTCCAAGAGAGCCGATACAAGTTTAGTGTCAGCTGAAACTCGCGGAATGGCTTCTCCTGAGTGCATAAGGTCTCTGACTTTTACTAAAAGACGGCGACCTAAGTTTCCTCCAGGGTGAGAAATAGCAAAGTCGTCTCTGGTAAACCCACGGGCTTCCAGTAGCGCCATTGCCAAGGCATCACCTAATACTAATGCGACGGTGGTGCTTGATGTAGGCGCCAGGCCGAGAGGGCATGCTTCCTCATCTACTTTAGCATTTAAATTAAAATGAGCTGATTGAGCTAGTTCAGAATCTGCATTCCCAGTTAGACTTACTAGAGGAATGCCCTTGCGCTTGAGAATAGGTATAAGAGACAAAATTTCTTCTGTTGTACCTGAATTAGATAAAGCCAAGACACAGTCCTGACCGGTAATCATGCCAATGTCACCATGACTTGCCTCTGCTGGGTGGACATACATTGCTGGCGTGCCCGTACTGGCTAAAGTGGCAGCAATTTTCCTACCAATGTGGCCAGATTTCCCCATGCCGATAACGACGACACGTCCATGACAGTCGAGAATAAGCTGACAGGCTTTCTCAAAATCATCATCTATGAGGGTGAGCAAGCTCTCTACCGCAGACAATTCAATTTCTATGGTGCGCAGCGCAGTTGCTTTAAGAGGGTTCTCAGAATTCATGTTGTCCAGCGTTGACGATATGAAATTAGTTAAGCCTGTACTTGGCCAAGCATTACCGTAAACCAGCCGCAGTAAATTAACAAGAATGCAATGCCATGCAGTCTGCCAATCATTTTTTGTTTCTTTATACAGTCATAACAAAAATAGGCTAGCAAACACGTCAGCAGAAGAACTCCGAAGTAGTCACGGAAGAGGAGTGGGCTTTGAATAAGTCCAGGGCTCAACAATCCCGGGAAAGGCAAAACTGCTAACAGGTTTAATATATTCGAACCAATGATATTGCCGATAGCCAAATCATGATGTCCCTTCAAAGCAGAGGTTATAGATGCTGCAAGCTCTGGAAGGCTAGTTCCTAATGCAACTACAGTAAGTCCAATTATAGCAGTGGATACATCTAAGGATTCGGCAGTTGATACTGCCGCGGCCACAAGCGCTTCAGCACTCAGCACCAGTAAAGCCAGGCCCAAGATTAAATATGTTGCTGCTTGCGCGCTACTCACTGATGCGGGATCAGAGTCACCTGTCTCCGGTAAGGGGTCCTTACGAGTTCGTCTACGAAACATTTTATAACTAAGGAAACCAGTTATAAAGATTAATATTGCAGCATCAAATCTGCCTAGAAACAGGTCAAACAACAACGCTCCGGTAACCAAGGTAACGAGAAGCAGGACAGGGATTTCTTTGCTGATAAGAGATTCTGGCGGTTTTAATGGACTAATTAACGTGGCAACTCCAAGCGCAACGCCTACATTAAAGAGGTTTGAGCCAAGCGCATTGCCTATGGCGAGTTCTGGCTTGTGATTGAGTGCAGAGACTGCGGAGGAGAATATCTCTGGAGCAGAAGTACCGAATGCAACGATCGTTAGGCCAATCATTAAGGGCGAAATACCAAAATTTCGTGCCAACGTTGATGCGCCG